>JANQRQ010000123.1 GCA_028284485.1 Planctomycetaceae bacterium
CTTTTGGGGGCAATCCGGACAACGTCACGATCTTCGGAGAATCGGCGGGCGGAACAAGTGTCGCCGTCTTATGTGCATCGCCGTTTGCCGGGGGATTATTTCATCGCGCGATTCTGCAAAGTCCTTGGATGTTCGGCTACATGAATCAACTGGCAAAACCAAACATTATTCGATTGAAAACGCCGATGGCCAATTCATCCAGTGCCGAACAAATCGGCGAAGTGTGGGGCAGAGCATCGACCGACGAATCGGGAATTGCTGCGGTTGCAGAATTGCGAAAGTTAACACCCACTGAAGTTCTCGCCACAAAGTCGTATTACCAAACCGGAGTCACAATCGATGGATGGTTGCTACCGGACCATCCCATCACTCTGTTTGCCAGTGGTCGACAAGCGGATGTACCAACGATGATCGGCACGACCGCCGATGAAGGCAACTACTTTCGCCGCTGGGTCCAAATTGCAGATCGAACCGATTTCATCAACAAGCTGTCCAAATTCTATGGAGAACCGGCAGAACAGTTGGCCGACCTGTTCTTACAGATCGGGAAAGGGGACCTCCGAGATTCTGGAAGCCAGTTCGTCACCGATGCCTGGTTTGTCCATCCTGCACGACAAATGTTACGCGGGATGGCTTCAGTCAAGTCGCCGGCGTTTCAATACGAGTTTGCGCAACCGAGTCGGAGTTATCCCGAACTGGGAGCGCCGCATGCACTCGATCTACGATACGTGTTTAACACGTTGCCAAACACCGAGTCGCGTTCCGACGACCAAGCATTGGCTGATGCGATGACTGATTACTGGGTGCAATTTGCGACAACCGGTGACCCGAACGGCAACGGCCTTCCGCATTGGCCGCAATACAATGCAGACACGCGAGAATTCCTGCAATTGCAGACGAAAATCCAAATCGGGACGAATCTTCACAACCAGGCCTGCGACGCCCTCGATGAGGCGACACGCGGAAACTGGGGGGCTGACTGACGGGCGAACGGAAAGGATTCCGTCTGAGAACGGGGATCAATTCGCGTTCATCCCGTCGCAAGCGAATGAGAGCGCCCTGACACTGCTGGACAAACCAGCGGTGGCGGCCCCGCGACAGGTGTTGTACATCCCAGTGTTTCGAAGCCTATTTCGCTCCCCGAGGTTGCGTCCGCTCAGCCGTCCCGTTTCCACACGTGCAGAATGTCCGCCTGCCCGTTCTTCGTCGTGAATTCGGTCGGCCGGTTGCTGGCCGCAGCGGCAAAACAGACGGTGAATGTATCGCCTTCGGTCTTGAGAATCCCCCGAAACGCTTGACCGGCGAATGGCCCCTCGGTATCGGTCGCATCAATGGTTGCCGGATTCTGACCTGAATCGATCGTGTGCGTTCCTTTGCGTACGACACCGGCAACCGTCACGACATGAGAGTCGCCGACGATTTGCAAAGTCGAGTCTTCGATATCGGCACTCGAAATTTCTTCTCCATCCTGCTCGCCACTAACAAGTCGCCAATTGCCTTCGATCATTGCATTCTCCTAGCGCATGTACAGACTGCCATTCCTAGCGTGTCAATCCCCAGCCGTTCGTATCAGCCGTGAGTCCGGTGAATCCCTTGTGCGCATCGTACACTTCGTGCATTTCGTCGATCGAATCGAAAAAGCCGACAATAAAGGCTGCACTAAACGATTCGCCAGCTTCGATCGGGCGTCCACCAAACTCTTCGATCATGCAAACGTAATTGCGTTGATGACACCACGCTTCGTACACGACAGAAGGATCGAGGGTCATCCCAGCCAACCAGGGCCCCGGCTTGCCGGTTTCACGGTCACGTAGCCGATAGGCGCGAATGAACCGTGACGGTACTTCGCCATCGCGATCCCGACGATAATTGAACATCGCATCCGGTGGAAAGTTTTCAAAGAATGCGCTGGCGGGAATCGTCGGCCGATCGTCGAGCCGGCGATTCGTCTGGTCCAGATAACTCAGGTAAATCTCACTAAAGCTGTCACCCTGGTTGTGCTTGATGTGACCCGGCATATCGACCCGCAAAAACATCGCATCGCTGCTGTTGACCGCATCGATGCGGTCACTGGAGATGAAGTACCGCGTGTCTTCCGGGAAGACGATTGTCTGCGTCCAGGTCGATCCGGTCGTCTTACCGGGAGCAGCCGTTGTGTACTGAAGAGTCATGCGAATGGCGACGAAGTCTTCGCCCCGAATAATTTGCGGAGACACCTCTTTCGCTTTGGTGCAGATTTGCGGCCCTTCGATCGATCGCTTGGCGACCTGCCCGTGGTACGGCGTATTGAACTGGTAGACCAATTCCGGGTCGAGCGAATTCCGGTACGCCTCGTCACTGCCCGGTTCCATAATCCAATCGACGATATCTAAGCCATGCCCGGCATCGCGAAACCCGGTCTGTTTGTCGAGCAGCGTTCCACCGGCAATACCGCTGACATAGCCCTTCTTGCGGATGACCGCTTCCAGTTGGGGCGTACTGATCGCAATTTGTTCATCGGTTTCGTCGATTGAATAAGTTCCTGCCGCCGATTCGGCAGTTATGATCAAACTGATCAGCAGCCCACTCAATTTGCACACTCGAATCATCTTGTTTGTCTCCAATCGAGATAGACAAGTATTCCGAGACATATTACTTCATGCCATTCGCTACTGCGAAAAGAATCGGTAAGCCGTGGAGTGCAGGCCTACATGATCAGTTCTTGAGTCGCGGCGTTGGATCATCGACCTTGCCGGGCGGACGCTGACCGCTGCCGGGGCGATTGTGATCGCCGAGTTCATCACGCGCCTCTTCCGCAAAAGTTAACAGTCGCTGCACGATGTCGGGATGATCGTCTGCGATATTGTTCTCACAACTGATATCTTCAACGAGATTGAACAGCAGCGGTCGCGGCTTCTCATTCGGACCGAGATGCGGATGCCGGCGTACAGGATTCTCCAGCGGAACAAACAACTTCCACGGACCACTGCGCACCGCCTGGAGTTGCTGCATGTTGTAGTAATAGAAGGCCTCGTACGGTGTGGTTGCCCCCTCGTCGCCAAACAATATCGGACGAATATCGTGGCCGTCGATCTGGCGATCTTGTGGCTGCTGTCCGCCCGCTAGTCTCGCAAACGTCGGCAAGACGTCCATGGTGGTGGCCAATTCTGTGCAGATCGTTCCTGCCGGAATTTTGCCGGGCCACCACGCGATTGTGGGAACACGAAACGCCCCCTCGGCCGTCGTGTAGCCGCGCCCAAACATCGGACGATTGCTGCCACGCGACGGGCTATTCATGTCGGACGCCAATGGCGAGCCGTTGTCCGACGTCCAAATTACCAGCGTCCGACGATCGAGATTCAACTCGACCAACTTGTCGAGAATCTCGCCCGCCGACCAATCGAGTTCTTCAATGCTGTCGCCCC
>JANQRQ010000137.1 GCA_028284485.1 Planctomycetaceae bacterium
ATGCTGGCCGTCGAAAGAGCCGTCCAATCAGCCGCCTCCCGCCATCGCGATCGAATGCGCGGGCAAAAGAATCTGTTTGGCGACGATGCCGATTCCGACGACGAGACCGTCAACGATTCTGTAGCCCTTCCCGAATCACCCGATTGGACACATAGCCAAAAATTGGCTTTCGAGAAGGAAGTCTTCGGATTCTACCTGACATCGCATCCTTTGACCGAATTTGCAGACCAACTGAACAAGCACGTCGGGCACACGACCAATGAGCTTGCAGAATTGGACGATGGCACTGAAGTGTTTGTCGGCGGCATGATCTCTTCGATCAAACGCGCCTCCACCAAAAAACCAAGCCGGAATGGGCACACGAAGTATGTCAATTTCGACCTGGAAGATGCCAAAGGAATTGTCCGCTGCATCATGTGGCCGGAAGATTTCGCGAAGAAAGGGGATCTCGTCGAAACCGAGGCAATCCGCCTGATCAAAGGAAAAGTCGACCGCCGCGGGCGTGAACCAAACGTCGTCATCAACAACATCTATACATTAGAACATGCCGACCGGGAATTTACGCGACAGGTTGCCGTGAAATTCCAGCGCGGACTTCATTCGGAACAAGATATCACCCGAGTTCGTGATATTATTCGCCAGTACCCTGGTCGAACTGAGGTTGTGCTAATCGTCGATACCATAGATCCTGACGACGCGCAACATCGGTTGCGATACTTGTTGACAACACCAAGCGATTTGCGGGTTTCGTGTGGCAGCGAAATGCAGGCGGCGCTGAATCAGGCCATTGGGCGCGCCCATTTCGAATTGCATTCGTCAATCTCGCGAAAGAACGGCAACGGACATCGCGCTTAAAAACATCGAAACGTCGATTATGTGTTGCTGGCACTGATGACTACTGCGTTTTTCGAAACCTGTAAACGTCCTGCCTCGCGGACATACGGCATCGACCCTGTCAAAAACGAACTTCGCGGGCACAAGAAAGAACAAATTGCCCTAAAACTGCGTCAATTGCCGAAACCGATCGAAATTTGACGGGTATCTCCTTAGAACCAGTCCCAAAACCCGGTTGTGCCTGTTTTGTCGCCTACGATTCCAGAGTCCGCGCGATGCATCAGAGGGTTGGGGGGACCACTTCTAGAGACAAGGACGTCGACTAGGAACTGCTGTAATGACTGAATACTTCGAGCCTCATAAAAAAGCTCCACAACCGTCCCAGCGAAACCGGGCGATCGCGCGATACTCTTTGATCGTCGCCTCATTAAGTGCAGTCATCTCTGTGGCGACCTTCGCCATGACGCGAAACAACTCAAATCAGTCAGTGGCCGGTCTGCTGCAGCTCAATGGTGTCGAGAGTACGACCGACCAAGCAGCAGCTGCATCGGCTGAAACTGCCAATCCCGGGGAAGTCGGCGAATCCGCAGTCGATTCTTCCAACAATTCGGCAGAGTCGGATTCCGAACAGGACGATCTGGGTAGCCGCTTTGTAGGCCGATGGCGCCAGTATTTGTACGGAGAAAGGTCACTCACGATTCGGGATGACGGCACCGGTACGATGGTCGTCGTTCCAGAAGGAGTGTGGGCATTCGTCTTCGGCGAAAAGGTGACAGTCGAATTGAAATGGGCTGTCGAAGAAGGCTTTTTGAACTACGAAATTGTCAGCGGCCAGCCTGAAGAAGGAATAAAAGTCGTTAAGGAGATGTGGGGCGACCACTGGTCGCAAGAAATCCTCACGCTCACCGATTCCAAATTCGTTGTCATAAGTGACGACGACAATCGATACGAATGGGAACGAGTCAATTCCACTGGCACGTCCGAGTAGCCAGCGAACTGCTTTCCTCCGTAAGCCGGACGCAATCTTCTGAAACGGCGTCCTGATTGGCGCAGAGCGGGCCACGCATCAAGTCATCAAAATGACAAGGCCCGGCTGCGCACATCTCAGGGCGATTTCCTCACATGCCAACATTGCAGCGTGTTTCGCTGACATGTCGCTGCGACAATTGCGTTTTGTTCTTTGATCACCGGCTCCCATGCGCCAGAACCGGCCAAGAGAAAAAGTAAGTCTCTTTAAACCAGCATGCAGCCATCCAGATGCGGCTAGCTTCGAACTGCGGTCGACGAATTACCACCAGACTCTCGTTTGGTTTCGACACGAACGCCTTACCAAATGAGCGAGCCTCTCTAATGTTGCTCGATTCAAGTACTGCAACCGTTCGCAGAATCTCTCATGCCCAGAACGAGTGGCAAATGGCAGCGGCACAGAGCACATCAATTCGATGAGTTCGACGGCCGGCATGTTCGCGATTTCCGAAGGCGAGAGAGCTGCAATGCTTTCGGTTGTCCATTCCGAAGGCTGATACCCCGAATCATAAGCCGACGCGCTTCGCGATTTCGTCGTTCCGAAGTTTTCAGTCGATAGTGCAACCATGATGACCTCTCGCTTCCATTCAGTCTTGTGGTAAACCTATTGAGATTCGGGAGCGCACCGGTTTGCTTTGATTCACATCCGCAGACGCCGATACAACAAACTCATTGGCGATTCGTCACAGCCCCGCTGGAGAAGGAACTCACGAATCAGAACGTCCGAATGACAGGTTTTGTCGAATTAGAGAATCTTGCGATGAACTCGCACGAAAGTGCAGCAATCTCTGTCGACAAAACGACATTAGCAAATCACATACCAATCTCAGCTTTAACGCTGTGCTCCGATGAGAACCCGGCGTTTCCTACGAAACAGGCGAATATGGTCCTCGGTATTTGTTGCAATTCTGTATGCAAAAAGGTTAAGAATTGGCGAGATAACAACATTCCAACATTCAACTTGCATCAATTCATGCAGCCGCATACCATCCGAGACGTTCCATTTCGGGTCAGATGTCAATCATGACAATTGACCAATCAACTTTACGCGGGCCGCTGCGAGTATTGACAGCATTCGTGCGTGACATAACGGCACGTACCCAAGACTCCAGGAAGTAACCATTTCCTGCCAATTTGGAGAGGCACCTGAAATGAGTTCAGGTCGGTCTGCGTTCCAGCGACTCCGTTTCGATTCCACACCTGGGAAAACTCATTCGGCGCCCCATTTTTCGACGTCGAACTCATCGATTCCAACGACGGCACCGATTGCCGACACGCCGCTCGGCCGAGCCATCGCCCGTACGAGGGACTATTTGCTGTCAGCACAGCATGAAGAAGGATATTGGGTCGGCGAGTTGGAAGGCGACACAATCCTCGAGTCGGAGTACATTCTCTTACTCGCATTCTTGGGGCGCGGCCAATCTTCGGAAGCGATTCGGGCAGCAAACTACATTCGCAATACACAATTGAAAACCGGTGGATGGGCGATCTACCCGGATGGTCCTCTCGAAATCAACGCCTCTGTCAAAGCCTACCTGGCATTAAAGATTACCGGCCATTCTCCCGATTCACCGGAGATGCAACAGGCCCAGCAAGCGATTCGAGATGCCGGTGGGGCCGAACAGGTCAATAGCTTTACCCGATATTACCTGGCGCTTCTCGGGATCATCACTTACGACAAGTGTCCTGCCGTTCCACCGGAGCTCATGCTGCTTCCGAAATGGATGCCGCTTAATATTTATGAGATGTCGGCGTGGTCTCGCACGATCCTTGTCCCATTAAGTCTGCTGTGGGCGTTTCGGCCATCGTCTCAACTGGATCCGGATCACGATATTCGAGAGTTGTTTCTGGGCACTCCGGAGGACTTGCCGCAAACGATGCCGGCGACGGACGTTCTCGACGAATTGCATGACCGACACTGGATCGATTGGACAAAGTTCTTTCGCCGCGTCGATGTCACGATCAAGCTGGGCGAACGCCTGCGTTTGACGCCATTCCGCCGATGGGCGATTCGCAAAGCGCATCGATGGATGCTGGAGCGGTTTGAAGACAGCGACGGATTGGGCGCAATTTTTCCACCGATCATTTGGAGCGTCATTGCGATGAAGTGCCTCGGCTACGAGGACGACTCGCCCGAGGTGTTAGCCGCGCTTGATGAACTGAAGCAGTTGACGATTTCCGAAGACGATTCTGATCGACTCCAACCCTGCAAATCGCCAGTTTGGGACACAGCCATTGCCACAATTGCACTTCGTGAGGCCAACGTACCGACGGAACATCCTTCGATGGAAAAAGCCGTCTCATGGCTGCTTTCGAAAGAAGTCCGCCAACCGGGAGACTGGTCCTTGTCGCATCGTGGCATTGAACCAAGCGGCTGGTTCTTTGAGTTTCGAAATCGGTTTTATCCCGATGTCGACGACACCGGAATGGTGCTCATGGCATTGACCCGCTGCCTTCCGGACGATCTCCAGTTGCGAGATTTTCTGCTGGATGACTGGAGCCCGCACCCCGAAGATCGGGATACAACCTCCATCCTCGGTGGGCGAACGAACGACCCCGGGCAGTCTCTCGCCGCCATTGACCAACTCGAGCCGATGGCAGCCGCAATGCACCGGGCGGGAAAATGGGTGCTGGCGATGCAATGCCGAGACGGTGGCTGGGGCGCATTCGACGCCGACAACAATCGGGAAATCTTTACGCGAGTTCCCTTTGCCGACCACAACGCAATGATCGACCCCAGTACAAGCGACTTGACGGCCCGTACGGTGGAAATGTTCGCAGGATTGCAACTTTCCCCGGATCACCCTGCCATGCGTCGGGCCATCCAGTTTGTGTGGGACTCGCAGGAAGAAGATCATTGCTGGTATGGCCGCTGGGGCGTGAATTACATCTATGGAACTTGGCAGTCATTGGTCGGCCTGACCGCAGCGGGAATCTCGCCACGGGACGCGAGAATTCAAGGAGCCGCCAACTGGCTGAAATCAGTCCAGCAAGAGTGCGGTGGGTGGGGTGAATCCCCTCAAAGTTATGACGACCCCCAATTGCGCGGAAAGGGTACGCCGACAGCTTCGCAAACAGCGTGGGCGTTAATGGGACTTCTTGCTGCAGGTGAGTCTCGTTCACAAGCTGTCGAGCGCGGCGTCGAATTCCTGGTACAGTCCCAACTTCCTGATGGAACATGGCAGGAAGATAGCTATACGGGCACGGGATTCCCCAAAGTCTTCTATTTGAAATACCACCTGTACCGGGTCTACTTCCCGCTGATGGCCCTGGCTCGATATAATCAAGAGATGGGCAAGCGGACGTAAGCCTGCAACAACGATTGCACGCCAATTGCGCCACGATGCCAGGATTTGTCACTGGGACGTGACGCTAAAACTTATCAAAGCAGGCGATGCGCCCGAGGTTAACGCGTTTCGTAGAAAGCGCGGGACCGTCCTGCCTCACGGACACTCAGTATTGCAAACGATCTATTTCTTTGTACGGCGCTAAGATTTTCGCGACGCGTCAACTTTTTTTGGTTGCGGCCAGAATAAACCGGCCGCGCCGGAATGATCGTACCCAAACCGTACTTGGCCGGAATTGGAAACAGCAAGTTGCTCGATAATTCGACCCACAGGAGCATTCAATCATGTCGCGACTTCAGGGACGCCTGGGAACGTTAGCGGCGAAAGATGTGATGACTCGCCAGCTGATCACCGTCGAAGAGACGGCCAAGATTGCCGACGCCATTCAATCTTTAAAAGAGCACCATGTCTCCGGCGCTCCTGTCATCGACGACCAGGGAAAACTTGTCGGCATCCTATCCTTGGCAGATTTGGTTTCTCCTTCTCCCGCGGGAAGTGACAACCAAAATCAGCCGCCGACAGCTTTGGCACACGGATACGCGGATTTCACCACATGGGATCTCTTCGACAGAGCCAATCCGGTCGATCAGGAAACGGCCACCGAGACGGTTGGCACGCGCATGTCACGCTCCATCACCTCGGTTACCGACGATGCCCCCCTAATTGAGGTGGCCCGGGCTATGTGCAACGGCCATTGGCATCGTGTTCCGGTTGTCAATTCTGAGGGTGCGCTTTGCGGCATCATTTCGACAATGGATGTTCTCGCGGCGATGGTGAATGCCGCCGATGAATCGGCGTAGGCAAATTGTCGTCTCCATTTCGTGACTTTTGCCGCGAGACTGCAGAATTGCGAAATCCATGGCCCACGACAACCGCTTAATCTGTCGTGTCGTCTCTCGAAATACTCGGCTTCGACGATCGCGCGTCCGCATGAGTCGGTGCAGCAGCCGCCGAAATGCACCTGCTCAAGATTTCGGAACATTTTCCCCCGGCCGGTGTTTAAAAAGCGGCTCATTATCCGTCGGTACGGCATAATTCTTGCCTGTCCCTTGCAATGGGCCGGAGTTTCGTTGGAAAATAGTAGATGGCGATTGGCCTCGATGCGCTGATCTCTACAATCCGGTTGAACATGACGTTGCCGGAGAGGTATCAGCCCTTCTGTGAGCTGCTCGAGAAAGGGGAGAGATGCTGGGACCGAAAGGGAAGTCCTGCGACTGCATCGAAGACCGTCTCCTCCGTCGCCCCCGAAACCGACATCGCGTCGGACCGCATCCCACTTCCGCCTCGCCTTGGCTTCGAACCTCTGCTTTGGTCAGTGTCGGCCTGTTGATTGTCGCGGCAATCCCGCGCGCCGCTTGGGCAGTGGAAGTCGATGATTGCCGCGAACTGTTGATCTCCGGAAAATATCAAGAATGCGTTGCCGCGGCCGAAGAGGCAATCTCAGCCCGCAAGTACGGCGAAGATTGGCCGGTCTTCAAAGCTCAGGCGCAGTTCCACATTGGTCAATATTCGCAAGCGCTCGAAACAGTCGAACTCGGCCTGAAACGATACTCCTGGAGTGTCCGCCTGCGATACCTAGGTCATCAGGCAGCCCGCCATGCCGGAAACTCCGAACGCGCCGAAGCGATGCTCGCGGAGATTGACCAATTAGCGGGCCGTTCACCCTGGCGATACACCGATGCCGATGATTTGGTCACATTAGGTCGTGTTCTCCTGCAACTCCACGCCGATGCCCGCGATGTCTTGGAAGTGTTTTACGACCGTGCCAAGAAACAAAACCCGCGCCACCGCGATCCTTACTTAGCATCGGGACAACTGGCGATTTCAAAAAGCGATTTCGCTTTAGCGGCTGATATCTTCCAGAATGCGATTGACCGCTTTCCGGAAGACGCCGACTTCTACTTCGGATTGGCGCGAGCACTTTCGGCTTCGCAGGATGACGGCGCGCGTGAAGCGCTCAGGCATACGCTGACCTTAAACCCCAACCACATCTCTGCAATGCTATTTCTGGCAGAGCGCGCGATCGATTCCGAAGCGTACAAAGAAGCCGAAAAACAAATCGTCCGGGCCCTAGAAGTTAATCCGAACCATCCCGAAGCATGGGCCTACCGTGCGGTCATCGCGCACCTGCAAGGCGACCCGGAGCAGGAACAGCTATTTCGAAATGCCGCTCTGAGTACTTGGGACCGCAACCCGGTCGTCGACCACCTGATCGGGCGAAAGTTGTCCCAAAACTATCGATTTACCGAAGGGGCCGAATACCAACAGCAAGCTCTGAAGTTTGACCCCCTCTATTTGCCGGCGCAAATTCAGTTGGCACAGGACCTGTTGCGGCTTGGCCTCGAAAAACAAGGATGGGACCTGGCGAATTCGGTTTACGAAAGCGACGGCTACGACACAACAACTTTCAACCTCGTCGAACTTAAGGACAAGATCGATCAATTCCAAACGTTGGAAGACGACGATTTCGTTGTCCGCATGGACTCTCGCGAAGCGGAAATCTACGGGCAACAGGTTCTGGCGTTACTCCATCGGGCCAAAGATACTCTCGGACCCAAGTATGGCCTCGATCTCAAACACAAAACCATTGTCGAGATCTTTCCCAATCAAGACGACTTCGCAGTCCGGACATTTGGCATGCCGGCCGTCGCCGGTTTTCTCGGCGTCTGCTTTGGTCGGGTGATTACCGCGAACAGCCCGGCATCGCAATTGGAAAACCCATCGAACTGGGAATCGGTCTTATGGCACGAGTTCTGCCATGTCATCACGCTGCAGATGACCAACAACAAAATTCCGCGTTGGCTGAGCGAAGGCATTTCGGTTTACGAAGAACTGCAGGAGAATCCGACGTGGGGACAACAAATGAATCCCCAATATCGCAAGATGATTCTCGGCGGCGAGTTGACACCACTCGGTGAACTGAGCAGCGCGTTTCTATCACCGCCCAGTGGTATGCATTTGCAGTTTGCGTATTACGAATCTTCTTTGGCGGTCGAGTTCATCGTCGAACGCTACGGCCTCGCCACGCTAAAGCAACTGCTTCGCGACTTGGGAGCTGGGATTCCCATCAATACGGCGCTACAGCGGCATACCGAACCCATGGCGATTCTTGAAGAGGAATTTGAAGAGTTTGCCACACAGCGTGCCAATGACTTGGCCCCTGAGGCCGACTGGACCGAGCACGAATTCGAGTCGCTCGTCAAAGGCGACGGCAGCACCTTGGGCGAATGGCTGGCCGATAATCCTGATCATTTTGTCGGAAATCTGCTGTTCGCTGGTATTCTGCTAAAAGCCCGCGACTGGGACCGTGCCGAAGCCGTCCTACAAAAATTGATTGAAATCTACCCCGATTACACCGGCGACGACAACGCGTACGAATTGCTCGCGCACGTTTATCGCGAACAGAAGAACGAAGAAGCAGAAAAACAAATCCTCAGACAGTACGCGGCCATCGACGCCGATGCTGTCGGAACCTACCTGCGACTTATCGAACTTGACCGTTCGGATGGGAACTGGGAAGCCGTTCGGGAGAATTGTCAGCGTGTCATGCAGGTCAATCCGTTGAACCCGCGACTGCACCGAGCGATGGCAGAAGCTGCTGAAGAACTCAATAACCCCGAGGAAGCCATAGTCGCGTATCGCACCTTGCTGCAAATGGAACCGGCCGACCCGGCTGAAATCCACTACCGTTTGGCATTGTCGTTGCATAAAATGGGGAAGCAAGGAGCGAAGCGCCACGTTTTATCCGCTTTAGAGGAGGCACCCCGCTATCGTGCAGCGCATCGCCTACTACTGGAGATCAGTCGCCAGCGGCAATGACGAACAGCAAGTAAGCTCTCGGCAGTCAAACGCCGATGCTCACGGAAGGGCACGTCCCATGAAAAAACTGCTGGTCACGTTGGTACTGTTTCTGCTTGTCTCGCTGGTCGCCGGCTACACGCTGGCGCAGCGTGGCGGTCGGTATCGGGGAGGGTACGGCGGGCGCTACGGGTATGACTCCCGCGACCGTGGTCGTAGCGGCGTTCCCGATTGGGAAGTCGATACTGACTTCAAAGACGACGTCTTCACCTTCGTCCGCATCCAGTATTCCGGCTACGGCGGCGGTCGCCGCGGTGGAAGTTGGGCCACCGACTATCCCGATAGCGATCTCAACTTCTCTTATCGCTTGCAGCAGTTGACCGCCATGAAGGTCGACCCGGACGGCAAGATTCTAACCCTCACCGACCCGGAACTGTTCAATTACCCGTTCATCTACATCGTTGAACCGGGCGGACTCACCTTCATGGATGACGAAGTCGAAGCCTTGCGCAAATACCTGCTGAACGGTGGTTTCCTCATGGTCGACGACTTCTGGGGCGAATACGAGTGGTATAACTTTTACGACGAAATCAAAAAAGTCTTTCCCGACCGCGAGCCGGCTGAAATCCCGTTGGAGCACCCAGTCTTTCACTGCGTGTACCAACTCGACGAACGCCCCCAAATCCCCAGTATCAATGCTGCGCTGGGCGGCCGATCCTACGGCATTACTTGGGAACGCTCCGACGCCCGAGAGGTCCATTACAAAGCCTTCTACGACGACGACGGCCGCATGATGGTCTTCATCGGCCATAACACCGACCTCGGTGACGGTTGGGAACGCGAAGGCGAGGACGCTTGGTACTTCCATGAATTCTCCGAAAAGAAAGCCTATCCGCTCGGCATTAATGTTGTCTTTTACGCGATGACGCACTGATCCTTAAACTCCATGGAGATTGCTCGTGAGTTTTGCCCTAGTTTCCGATGACCCGCAAGAAGAGCAGGCAGTCGTACAGAAATTGCGCGAAAGCCGTGCCCGCATCAACAACGAGCTACAAAAGGTCATCGTCGGCCAATCGGACGTCGTCGAACAATTGCTCATTACGCTGTTTGCCGGCGGGCATTGCCTCATCACCGGTGCTCCCGGGTTAGCAAAAACCTTGCTGGTCAAATCGATCGCCCAAATCTTCCATCT
>JANQRQ010000164.1 GCA_028284485.1 Planctomycetaceae bacterium
CCCTTCGCGATCGTCGACCGCAATCGGAGATGGAGTATAGGTGTCGGATTTCGCTTCACGTTTCGCGGGGTCACGATAGCCGTCCCAATTTCGCTCGGCATTTTTAGTAATGCGAGTCCACACGATGGCAGAGGTTTGCGTCACCTCACCGACTCGCAACCCCATTCCTAAATTCGCGGCGTGAAGATCGGCATGTTGCGACGAAGCCAGCAATCCTGACAGTGCGACGACGCCGATTGTGAACGTTTTCGTTGGAATCTGTAACATTGTCATTGCCTTAAAAGACTGGAACAGGTTGTCGGATCCTTGTTGTCGTGCAGTTCCGCTGCTGGCCATTTCGATTGGCCGATTCTGGGAGCCATTGTGTCCTTCCAGCGCGTGAAAGGCAAACAATGGCGTAGCGAGGAACTTTACTGTTTCGTCGGAGACGATGTTCGAACCGGGGCTCGCTGTGGTGAGCGGCCCGGTCGCAGCCCAAACAATTCTACAATACTCTATAGAATCGTGAAGCGTCTGGAGTTTTACTATGAGATAGATGACGGCCCATCGAATTTGATTGTCCCCTTCAAAACATGGTGATGGTATGAAACGCCGAGATTTTCTTTCTGCCGCATTGACGGTGAGTATGGCGCCCTATGCGTGTGCCGATTCTTCTGCAAGTCGGCGAGCGGCAGTAGTTGGTCATACGGGACGCGGCAACTACGGGCATGGTCTCGACAGGGTTTGGCAGCTCATACCCGAAGTCGACATTGTCGCCGTTGCCGATGCCAATAAGGCGGGATTAGCGGAGGAGCTTCAGAAACTGGGGATTGATCGCGGCTATGCGGACTATCGGAAGATGCTGGACGAAATCAAGCCGGAGTTCGCTTCGGTTGCACCGCGTCATGTCGATCAGCACCACGATATGGCGTTGGCAGCGATCGAATCGGGCGTGAAGGGGCTGTACGTGGAAAAGCCGTTTTGCCGGACACCGGCGGAGGCCGATTCCCTGGTCGCGGCCGCGAAGGAACGTGGAACGAAAGTAGCGGTTGCCCACCGGAACCGATACCATCCGGCACTACCGCATATTCAAAAAATGATTGCTGACGGAACTCTGGGAAAGCTATTGGAATTACGGGGGCGTGGCCTGGGCGATCGTCGTGGTGGTGGCGAAGACCTTTGGGTGCTCGGCTGCCACATTATGAATTTGATCCATCATTTCGGCGGGATGCCTCGATCCTGTTCCGGAGTCCTGCTGCAGAATGGAAAGCGAGTAACGTCCAAAGATGTGCAACCGGGCAATGAAGGACTCGGCCCATTGGCAGCTGATGAGGTTCACGCTCGCTATGAAATGAGCGACGGTGTCGTTGCCTACTACGATTCGATTGCCAACGATGGCACCGAAAAGAACGGCTACTGCTTGCAGATCATCGGCAGCAAAGGAATTGTGGCGATCCATATCGACCGCGACCCAGTAGCGCATTTCCTTCCGGGGAATCCGTACGCGATTTCAAGCAAGGCAAACAGTTGGATTCCGATAACGTCGGCCGGGCTTGGCATTCGGGAGCCTGATCCGGAATTGATCAAGGGTGTTCACAATCATCGGTTGGCCGTACGTGACTTGATCGATGCGGTCGATGAGAATAGAAATCCGATGTGCGATATCAATGACGGAGCCGTGACGGTCGAAATGATCTGTGCCGTGTTCGAGTCTCACCGTCGCCATTCTCAGGCGGTGAGCTTTCCGCTTTCGGAGCGCGGCAACGCGTTGGATCGTCTTTGAACGACTGTTGAAAGGTGACACTTCGTGGATCCCACGCTGCGAACCGTCGATTTAGTTGTCCTGCTGCTGTATATGGCAGGCGTCTTTGGCCTGGGCTGTTGGTTTTCGCGGAAGAGCGGAAACACTCAGGAATTCATGGCGGCCGGCCGGTCGCTGTCGGGTTGGGTGGTCGGGCTCTCCATTTTCGGGACCTATGTAAGCAGTATCGGGTTCCTCGGCAACACGGGAAAAGCTTTTGGTAGTAATTGGAACTCCTGGGTCTTCGGGCTATCGCTTCCCATTGCTGCAGTGTTTGCGGTGAAGTATTTCATTCCGCTGTATCGCAGCACCGATGCCGTTTCGGCTTATTCTCACTTGGAATCGCGATTTGGGTTGTGGGCTCGGATCTACGCGCTGGTCTGTTACTTGTTGGCGCAGCTTGCTCGTGTGGGCACGATTCTTTATCTGGTGGCACTTGCTTTAGCGCCACTGACCGGCTGGAGTGTGGTTACGATTATTCTGGTCACCGGCGTGTTGGTGACGATCTACACGCTCTTGGGAGGTATCGAAGCAGTCATTTGGACAGACGTCGTACAAAGTGTCGTGCTGATTGCCGGAGCACTGTTGTGCGTCGGACTATTGCTGGTCGAGATGCCTGGCGGTCCGCAGCAATTAATTGATGTCGCTTCCGAAAACGGAAAGTTCGGTTTGGGGAGTTTCAGCCTGAGTCCGGCGACTCTACTACATTCCAATCCAACGTTTTGGATCGTGCTGGTCTATGGAGTCTTCATCAATCTGCAGAACTTCGGGATCGACCAGAGTTTTGTCCAACGGTATATCACGGCAAAGTCCGATCGTGCGGCGTCATTCAGCGTGTGGATGGCCTCACTGATGTTCCCGGTGGTTTCGCTGTTGTTCTTCTTCATTGGATCAGGGTTGCACAGCCTGTATCACACAGACCAGGCGCTTCTTGACGAAGTGCGTGAACAGGTGGCCGAAACTCGGATCGTCGCGGAAGGCCGTGAGCCGACGACCATGTCCATTGCATTTGTCGCAGATCAACTGACGGATGCCGACATTGGGGATAAAGTTCTGCCGCACTTTATCGTGCGGAAGTTGCCGCTCGGGCTGGCCGGTCTATTGATCGCTGCCATCTTTGCTGCGGCCATGAGCAGTATGGACACGAGCCTGAACAGCTCGGCAACTTTGGTTCTGTGCGATATCTGGCGTCGGCTGGTTCATCCCGATGCTGGCGAACGCGAGTCGATGAAGGTGTTGTATATCTCCACATTCGTTTTTGGCATCATCGGAACGTTGACCGCGTTGGCCATGATCCGTGTGCAAAGTGCTTTGGACGCCTGGTGGAATCTGCAGGGGATTTTCACGGGGGGGATGTTGGGGCTCTTTCTGTTGGGGATGATTTCGAGGAAGGCCAAAAATGCTCACGCGATGGTTGCTGGAGTTTTGGGCATACTTTTGATCCTGTGGCTTTCCATATCGAATTCAGCAATGTGGCCGGAATCTTTCTCGGGATGGGCCAGCCCATTTCCTTCTCATTTAACTATTGTGTTCGGAACTTCGTCCATCGTACTTGCCGGAGCTGCCGCAGCTTCAATTTTTCCACAACCAGATTCTACCGAGTCTCTCAGCGACACCGGAGATGCTGATGCCGAAGATCCTGATGCCGATCGGTGATGGGACCGAAGTGCTCGACACGTTCTACGCGTACTATCGACTGCCTGAGGATGGTTACGAGGTTGTCGTCGCCGGCCCTGAAGCGCGGTTGTATCACACCGTTCTGCACGAGATTCCGCCGAATCCCGATGTGCCCTGGGACATCACACAGGAGCGCCCCGGTTACCATTTGCAGGCGGATGTTTCTTTTCGAGAGTTGGAAGCCTCGTCGTTTGCCGGAGCATTCATTTCCGGAGGGCGAGCGCCTGAGTATCTGCGCTACGACAACGATTTAAGGCGCGTCATTCGGGAGATTGCAGGGGCAGGCAAACCGATTGCCTGCCTGTGCCACGGCATCGAAATTCTGACCGCTGCCGACTGTATTCGGGGAAAACGTTTCACAACCGTCCCCAAGTGTGCGATGGATGGAGAGCAGGGAGGCGCGACCTACGTCGATGAGGATGTGGTTGTTGATGGGTTGCTCGTGACGGGACGAGGCTACCAGGACAACACGCATGTGCTGAAAGAGTTCCTGCGAATGTTGAAAGAGACCGTCTGATAATGCAGCTTTCTCTGTCGTGCCGCATTGCTGAAGGCTTCTTGTCCAAGGAAGAGGCCAGCATGTCCTTTGAGGAATTGGCCGACCTGGCCGTCGCCGCTGGGTTCGATGCTGTCTGCATGCGTGCCTCACAAATCGGAGTTCAGTCATCTCTCGATGAGATTCGCGCCGCGAAGAGCATCGTCGATCAGCGGGGATTGAAAGTGACCATGATCACCGGCGATTTTGCAGTCGTTTACAACAACGAACGCGGCCCGGATTGCTTGCGTGACATCACACCGTATTTGAATCTTGCGGAATCATTGGGTGCCCCCATGATTCGGGTTTGCATGAAGACCACTGCCGATGTTCAAGCTGCGCAGCGAGCCGCCGACGAAGCGGCCGAGCGCGACCTGATGCTGGTGCATCAGTGCCACGTGCAAAGCCTGTTTGAAACAATTCCCGACATCAAGTCGCGACTAACAGAAATTAATCACCCGAACTTTGGACTAATCTTTGAAGCCGCGAATCTGGAAGAATGCGGTCAAGACTACGGTCCAAGCGTCATTCAAGAACTCGCACCATGGATCAAGAACGTGTACCTGCAGAATCAACGCATTCACGCGGCGGGTGAAATCACGTTGGAGACGTGGTGCCGTGGCCCCGTGACGTTTGATGTGTGCGACATCCCCGAATCGGGAGGAATCGACTATTCATCCGTATTCGATGGTCTGAAACAGATCGGTTACGACGGCCCGATTACCGTTCACCAATCCGCACCGCAAGACGGCAGCCAATCCGTGGAAGAGTCCGCAACGGCCACCGCACGATTCCTAAGGAATCTTTGGTGAACAGAATGCGGGGTCACCAAATGACGAACTGAGCGCCAAGTCGATTCGTTGTTCTTCAGACGGTTTCGCGAGAAGGGCCATGGGAAGATTGATACAATGCAATCAGTCCCGAAACTAGCTTGACGTCGAATGGATCGACGGCAGCTGAATTCTCTCTGCGATGAAATGTATCACCCACAATGGTCATCGTGAATGACCTTCCTTGCCACCAGCCATGCGAGGACGACCGATGTCGCGAAGATATGGTTACTTGACATGTGCGATGGTCTTGTTGGCACATTGCCAATCAGCCTTCACGGCCAACATTTCTGTTGACACACCGATGACTCCACCAGACTGGGCCGTACTGGAGCGAGAACTGCTTCGGGCCAATACGTCTGCGTGTGAAGAATTCTTTACCAAGTACTTCGATGAACGTGGATTTCTTCTGTGTGTTGAGCGATGGGGGGGTGACGACGGCCCCGATGACGCAATCGAGAACGTCAACGATTGGCCAATTTTACACGCTTTGGGCAGTTCTGATTCGATACTTCATATGTATAAGAAGGCGTGGGAAGGACATCTGCGGCAGTATACGCTAGCCAAGACGACAGAAGTTCCGTTTGCGCGCGACGGAATGTACTACAAAGAGTTCCCAGTGACATTCGATTGGGTCCACAACGGTGAAGGGCTAACCGTTTTTAATCTGCAGGGATTATCCGACCCCAACGACCACCGCTTCCGTCAACGAGTTCGCCGATTCGCCGGATTCTATATGAACGAAGATCCAGGAGCCCCCAACTACGATTCCAAGCACAAGATCATTAAGAGCCTGTTTAACGGAAGCCGAGGGCCGCTCCTGCGGAAAGCGACCGCGCTAGACTGGGCCGGTGATCCCGTCGAGGTGAAGGATCGATTTCATCTCGGTCACGGTGAAGAAAGCTACGCGCAGATGCTCGAGCACTTCAAGGACTACAACGATATTGTCGGCGACCATCCCCAAAACCTGGCCGCAACAAGCCTCGCGCTCAATGCCTTCATGCTGACTGGCGAGCAACGGTATAAGGATTGGCTGTTGGAGTATGTCGACGCCTGGGTCGAGCGAACTCGGGACAACAACGGCATCATCCCGACGAACATCGGGCTGAACGGGGAAATCGGCGGCGAATGCGACGGTAAGTGGTATGGTGGTGTATATGGCTGGGGGTTTACCGTTGTGGTGCCTCAAACCGGTGCGCTCGCACATCGCAACACGCACGGTCTCGGACTCGTCGGATTCGGTAACGCATTCCTGCTGACCGGTGACCGAAAATACCTCGACGTTTGGTCGAATATGATCAACACGATCAATGCACAGAAAAAAGTCATTGATGGCCAGGTCATGTATCCCAGCATGTATGGAGATGACGGGTGGTACAATTTCTCGCGGGGCAAATACAGTCAGGGGGCGATGGAACTA
>JANQRQ010000176.1 GCA_028284485.1 Planctomycetaceae bacterium
GACACCATCAAAGGTGCGACGACGGCAATGGTCAAAGCGAACCAGCGAAGCCGACGCGGTGTGTCGACAACGGTGACAAGCAGCGCGTAGTAGATCAGGGTTTTCAGGAAGAAGATTCCCGAATCCTTGGCACCACTTAAGTACATATGTGTCAACTGCGACAGGATGACAGCCACAAACAACCCGACAACACATAACGTAATGGGCTGTTGCCGCAGTGCCCAAGGAGCGAAATGCCCACGCATGCGATCAATCGACAAAGCGAATGCGCCGAGTATCAACCCCTCGTAAATCGGGAGACCTTCCAAAGACTTAAAGACATCACCGGGACGCAAGAACAGCGTCACGTTGACCATTAAGAATAGAAAGAAGGCCCAAGTTGAGGCGGGTGAACGACACATAGGATGAACTTCGTACGATTTCCAGACCCCACGGGTCCTTTTCAACGGTCAGCGCTGCAACCGGTACACCTTCAGTTCCTGGCAAGAATTCGGGATCAACGAATTCTTACGATTTCGAGAAGGCGCGATGTTGCCCACAGTCGACAAGTCGCTGTTCGAAATATAGGACGTGATAAATCGCCCGGTTGAGAAATCGCAGCAGTCCCGAGCCCCCACAGCACAGAAAAGTCGACCCATTCGATCGTGGCGTTACAATCGGACCGACCGGCACAGCATTGTTGGTTCAGCGTCGCTCATCGAGCCGTCATTGTCCTTCAAATCGGAAGGATGCCGGTCGGAATCGGACGGTCCGGCAACTGGTGTGTTCATCCGCACCCCGCCGATGGTCGCAGGTTGTGGCAACACTTTGCGTAATTGTCTCGCTTCCTGCCCGCTCACAAACCGACGACCGTCACGCTTCCAGACGATTCATGAGATCGTGCCGAGCTGACGAACCTGCGAGTTGCTACGAAAGAACCACACGGATCTGTGGCGTCGGCCATGCTGTTCGACCTGCGACTGCCAGTTCTCATAAGCGGGGTCTGAATGCGAAAAATGATAGGCTGCCCTAGTCACTGCCATTTGCGGTAGCTAACTTATAGAGGTTGGCGGGAATGCTGAATGAGTCGTGGCCCGGCTGAGCGCCAGTATCGGCCAACACAGTGTGGGAGCGATCGATTATGCTGTGTCCATTCTGCCGAGACGATGAAACCAAAGTCATCGATTCTCGTAGCAGTCAGCCTTATGTCATTCGTCGGCGGCGTGAATGCTTGAATTGCCACCGACGATTTACGACGTACGAAAAGATCGAAGAGTCACCGCTTAAGGTCATCAAAAAGGACGGCACGCGCGTCCCCTTCGACCGAGAGAAGATCAAATCCGGACTGGAAAAGGCGTGCTACAAGCGGCCGGTTAGTGACGACCAGATTGAAAAAATCATCAGCGACGTCGAAGCGGATGTTTACAGTAACTTCGACCGCGAAGTTCCGTCGCGCGACATCGGCGAGAAAATCTTTAACGCCCTTCGCAGCGTCGACCAGGTCGCATTCGTCCGTTTTGCGTCCGTGTACCGCGAATTTAAGGACGTCAACGACTTTGTTGACGAACTCGAACCGATCCTTCGAGAACGCCTCGGTCGTTAGAGCAAGTTGCCCTTTTCTTCGCCCACGAGTGACGGTTCTGACAGGGTCGATACCGAGTCACCGCGAGGCAGAACGGATACTTGGCTTCTAAAACGCCCTCAGCGAGCCGCCGCTGCAAATAGCCGCTGGGTCGGCCAGATTCTCCTCAGAGATCGGCAGATCGGCCTTGCAGCCGAGATCCGATGCCTGCCCAGAAATGCATTCTACGCAAATTGCCCAATTAACAACGGGCACGCAATTTGATCGGCATTGACTCAAACTCGCAGTTTCAAGATGATCCGCCGCCGTCTGCGCAATCTCTGCAGGCCCTAACCTTCGGCGTGATAGTATTTTCGATTCTGAAATGGATTTCAGTTGGCGATGTCGTACCATTTGATTGAAGCTGTCCAGGGATTTGGACAACCGCGGATTCTAGTGTTGGGGGATTTGATTCTCGATCGCTATGTCTGGGGGGATGCCGAGCGAATCAGCCAGGAAGCTCCGGTCATTCTTCTACGCGAAGACCGGCAAGAGGTCCGACTCGGCGGAGCGGCAAACGTCGCCAATATGCTTCGCGGATTAGATGCCGAAGTTTCCATGGCGGGAGTTCTGGGCAACGACGCCGACGGGCAAGCGGCCCGCGAAGCAATGCTCGCTGCCAATGTCGATTGCGAAATGGTACTGGGTGTCGATGATCGACCGACGACCGTAAAGACACGTTTCATCGGCCGCGCACAACATCGTCATCCTCACCAGATGCTACGCGTCGATCGCGAATCGCGAAAACCGCTCGAACACCATGACGCCTACGAGCTTATTGACCGCGTTGTCGCAAACATCAACCAATATCATGCGGTTCTAATCTCAGACTACGCAAAAGGTGTCTGCTCTCCATTGATCCTCTCACGGCTGATTGACGAGGCCAATAAGTCGGGCATACCCGTCATTATCGATCCCGCTGCGGGCGTGGATTACAGTCGATACAAAAAGGCCACGGCAATCACCCCCAATCGACTCGAAACGCAACTTGCAACCGGATCAACAGTCTCCAACCCGGAACAGGCTTTTCAAGCGGGCACAAGCCTGTGCGCGCGGCTGGAACTCGACCATGCGTTTATCACACTCGACAGTGATGGAATGGCCGTCGTATTTGCCGATGGCCGAACAGAGTTACTACCGACCCGCAAACGACAGGTTTACGACATTACCGGTGCCGGAGACATGGTGCTGGCGACAATTGGTCTAGGAGCAGCCGAAGGACTGGACCCGACCGACCTGGCAAGACTCGCCAACATTTCCGGCGGATTGGAGGTCGAGCAAATTGGGGTCGCTAACGTCAGCCGACAGGAAATTCTCGCCGATCTGCTGCAAGGCCCAAGAGCGCTGTCAGACAAATTCCGGACACTCCCAGAACTTTCCCGGCACATCGCAGCCCGCCGTCGTCTGGGACAAAAAATCGTGATGACAAATGGCTGCTTCGACGTTTTGCACACAGGACATGTCACCTACCTGCAAGAGGCAGCCGCTGAGGGAGATTGTCTGGTCGTTGCCATTAATAGCGACGACAGCGTCCGACGACTCAACAAAGGTCCCGATCGACCCGTTTTCTCGCAGGACCATCGCGCCGAAATGTTGGTTGCGTTGGAATCTGTCGATTATGTCGTCGTATTCGATGAATCCACTCCGCACGCCGTTATCGATTCGATTCAGCCAGACGTACTCGTGAAAGGCGGCACTTACCGTCCGGAAGAAGTTGTCGGCCGCGAACTCGTCGACGCGTACGGGGGAACTGTTAAAGTTCTTTCTGCCGTCGACGGCATTTCGACAACGAATATTCTGCAGCGTCTCCGCGAGAACGGCCCGCAATCGAGTCCCGCTTTCAGCATCGCCAACAAGGAACGAAAAGCGGGATGAAAATCGCGGTTTTCTTGCCGAACTGGATTGGCGATGCCGTAATGGCCACGCCGGCACTACGCGCGATTCGCACAGAGTTCTCGCAGGCGACCGTCGTCGGCATCGTTCGCCCGTACATGGCCGATGTATTGGCCGGCCTCGATCTGCTCGATCGGGTCATGCTGTATGATCCGCGTGGAAAAGAGAAACAACAACGCGGACTGCGGTTTGTCCATCGTATGCGGAAGGAAGAGTTCGATACTGCGGTCTTGCTCCCCAATTCCCTTCGCGCCGCATGGATGGCTCGTCTGTCGGGCGCTAAGCATCGTTTCGGCCTTGATCGGGATGGCCGCGGTTGGTTGCTCACAGACAGGATCGCCCCGAAGCCTAAGTCCGAACCGCACCCAGTGATCGATGAATACCTGCGCATCGCCGAGAGACTTGGATGCCGGGCACTGTCACGCGAAATGGAATTGGCAACTTCCGAGAACGATGAGTCGGCGATTGAGGCATTTTGGAATGAACATTCTGTCGCCCAACTCCCAAGCGGATATCTTTGCCTGAACCCGGGGGGAGCCTTTGGGGCAGCCAAACACTGGCCTGTCGAGTCTTTCGCAGCCCTGGCACGTCGCATTGTCGACAAGTTGAACCATTCCGTGCTCGTGTTGTGCGGCCCACAAGAACGTGAGGAAGCACGCGAAATTGCCAAGCGAGCCGACAGCCCACACGTTGTTTCAATGGCCGACATCCAACCAACCATCGGTCTCACAAAAGCGGCGATCAGGCATTGTGAACTGTTGGTGACAACCGATTCCGGCCCCAGACATTTCGCCCCACCGTTTCAAATTCCCGTTGTAACACTCTTCGGACCAACGCACATTGCCTGGAGCGAAACGTACTACCCACGCGCAGTTCACCTGCAACACGAAGTCGACTGCGGTCCATGCCAAAAGAGAGTCTGCCCTTTGCAACATCATCGATGCATGCGGGACTTGAGTGTCGATCGCGTCTTCAATGCGGTTCGGTCATTACTTGCTCGCGTCGGGAAGGCTGACGCCGCATAGCAAGCCCAACAGTAATGATGAACGACAACCGAGCAAGCATGGACAGCGGCATTTTGCCATTCAACCATCGCGTCGAACCGGGCCGATATCGTCAGTCGTTCAGTCGGGTCATGAAGTTCGATGTCGATCTGGAAGGCTCGCTCGTTGACCACATCTGGAACGAGCCCGACGATTTGATTCAACGCGGACTGGTATTGAACGACTGCCGGCGCTGCACGGTCTCACAATTCGAAACGCCGCAAGGTCCGGTCGTTATAAAACGATTCAATCTTCGAGGGCCGCTGCACACAATCGCACACAGTGTGATGCGCACCCGGGCCCAGCGTGGATGGGAATTTGGCCGCTTGTTACGCACTCACGGAATTCCCTCACCGCGACCACTGGCTTATCTGGAGCGCCGCGTCGGCCCACTACGAGGCCGCTCTTATTTGGTCACACAATTCGTGAACGCAACGACATTGCGCCGTTTTGTCGCCGAATATGCCGATCGCGATCTTCCGCTCGAACTGACGAATGAATTTGCGAAAACCTGGCATCGTTTAAGAAATCTGCAACTGACACATGGGGACACAAAGTCAACCAATTTCCTTGTGACCAAAGACCTAAGATTGTGGCTGATCGACTTGGACTCGATGTTTCGACACCGATACAGCTGGACCTATCGACGGGCGTACAAACAGGATTGGCAGCGCTTCTTTAAGGATTGGAGATCAACACCCCGTGTTGCTGAGAGATTTCGGTCCCCGATACAGCGCGTGGCGCCTCGGAAAGGACATGACTTGCTCACACGATTGTCGTTCAAACCGACAAGTTTAGCCGGCGATTAAGGATTCGTGTTGTGAAAATTGCAGTTGTCCGCAGAGAGTGCTCCCTCCGCCGTGCAGGTGCCGAGCGATACTGCGTCAACTTGTTGCGTCAACTTCTCCGACAGGGGCACGACGTATCGGTGGTGGCGGAACGTCTTGATCCGGAACTACGCGATGAAGTCGAGTTTCTTCCGGTAAGGGTCAATCATGCCACCTCGTGGACGAAAAACCGATCTTTCGCTGAGAATGCCGGTAAGGTATTGGCCGGAAATCGATTCGATATTGCCTACGGCCTTTCCCTGGCGGAAGGCTTGGACTGCTTTCGTGTCACTGATCCCCTGCATGCTCATTGGATGAACGTCTTTTACCGCGGCAGATTGCAGCGCCGACTCCAACCGTTAAACCCACGACACCGAACGGTTTTGGAACTGGAAAGTTCCATTCTCCAGTCACAGGGAGTCCGTCGAGTCGTTACGCAGTCATCACTCGATACCAGGCTCGTATCGCATTACTACAACATACCACGCGATCGAATCGAACGTATCCCGAACGGAGTCGACACCGATTGCTTTCAACCGGGACGCCGATCTTCACAGATAGGGCAGCGAGCGGCCTTGGGCATCGATGCGACAACTCCGTTGCTGGTATTCGCATCGATGGACTTTCGAAGAAAGAAACTGGATTCGTTATTGCGTGCGATGGCGCGCTTGCAGAGACGGGACACTCGTTTACTCGTCCTTGGAAGCGGAGCAACCGCCTATTACCGATTAAAAGCTCATGCACTCGGAATTGAACGTCGCGTCCATTTCTGCGGCCGAGTGCAAGACATTCAAAACTACTACAACGCCGGCGATTTGTTCGTCCTCCCCACGTTGTATGAGCCATTTCCTAATGTCAACTTGGAAGCCATGGCGTGTGGATTGCCTGTGCTCACTTCCAAGGCGACGGGCAGTGCCGACATTATCGAGCATGGGATCAATGGGTATTTGGTCGAACACTCTGACGCGATTGCCGACATGGCCAATATCATTGATCACCATTTTTCGCAGCCTGAAGAGAGAATGGCCGCGATGTCCCAAGCCTGCGTGCAGACAGCCTGCTCAATGTCCCTGCATCGCAATGGTCAACGCATGATTGCACTTTTCGAAGAGATCCTCCGTGAAAAGCTTCGAATTTGAAAACTGGGACAAGGGTCGAATGACGGTGAACCGCCGGTATGCCCGGTTGTTGCGCGATCACCATCTGACGACCTTCATATCAGTTATGGAGGATCGAAACAGTCAGGTCGTCAAACAGATGTGTCCCAATCGCGTGACACGACGACTTGTCCTTAACGACTCGAGTGGCAACGAATTTGCGTTCTATCTCAAACAACACCGCCGCCCCACATTCCGCGATTACTGGAAACCTTTGATGCGACTGACATGGCCCATTCTCGGCGCCCGCAACGAATGGGACGCGATTTTGCGTTTTCATCACGAGGGATTGCCAACGATGGAACCGGTCGCCATCGGCGAAAAAGGCCGGGAATCGTTTCTCATCACCGCGGAAATCGGTGGTTGCCGAAAACTCTCCGATTGGCAGCGAGAAGTCCAAAAGGGTCGCGCCTTCGATGCGGTCACCCGACGATCAATCGTGCAGCGACTTGCCCAAGCGACACGCCGCATGCATAACGCCGGGCTGCACCACCAGGATTATTATCTGCTACACCTTTTGACGCCGCTCGAACAAGATCGCCACGAGCTATACATTCTCGATTTGGGACGAGCCGGCGGCAGCAAGCCGCTTTCGGGGCGTTGGATTGTGAAGGACTTGGCCCAATTGGATTCTTCCACGCACGTGGTTTCCAAAGCCGATCGTCTCCGATTCCTGTCGGAGTATCTCGGGCGCGGCCTGCAGCAAGGTGACCGTCGACTCATCGCACGAATCCAGCGAAAATCGAACTGGATTTCAAGACGGACCCGTCGGAATTGACTCGCAAACCAGTAAAAGCGCACGATACAACAATTCCGCACCGTTGTTCACAAGGCGTAAAAGACCAAAGATCCCCAAGCAATTCGACAAACGCGGTTGGCAATAAACCTCGAACCGACCAATACTCATGAATTCGTGGAATTATTTCGCACCGCTGATCGCCTATTTTGTCGGGTCGATTCCGTTCGGCGTTCTGATCGCACGTGCAGTCGCTAACGTCGACATTCGGACAAGCGGCAGCCGCAACATCGGTGCTACCAACGTCGGTCGAGTGATCGGTTGGAAATGGGGAATCACCGTTCTCGTGCTGGATTGCCTCAAGGGACTACTGCCGACATGGTTGCTGCCCATGTTGGGTGACCCGGCCATTCAACATCATTTGACGGTGGCTTGCGGCATAGCAACGATTCTCGGGCATACGTTCCCCTGCTGGCTACGTTTTCGGGGGGGAAAAGGTGTTGCTACCGCGTTGGGGGTCGTTTCGGTTGTTTCGCCGCAATCCATGCTGCTTGCTTTGGTGGTGTTTGTCGTCACGTTCGCCGTCACGCGGATCGTTTCGATCAGTTCGATTTTGGCTGCGATCGGATTCGCAGCGTCTCAAATGTGGCGAGTTTGGCCGGAACCATTTTCCGAAGAGCAGTGGAGCCTATCCGTATTCAGCCTGGCGATTCCGGCGTTGATTATCCTGCGTCATCGAGGAAATATCCTACGCTTGATCCGCGGGGAAGAACCCCAATTCCGTACGAACGAAAAGCCAAGCGCAGAAGACAGCGAAATTGACGCTGGCGAATCTTAATTTGATGACATTGCAGCGAGATTGTTAAGAAACTCAACAAACCTCGATGTCATTCGTCAGATTGACGTTTTCCGCAGCTTCCAACGCGGCATGTGTCGCAAGTTGCTTCGTGTAATACGTCGTGGCCCGCCCCGAAATAACGACTCCTTCATCGAGAACTTCGACACGCAAGTCGCGAATCGTTCCGCAAGTGCGTGTGCGAACGCAGCGCTCGATAATGTCGCGTACTTTCGACATAGACGAGCGCGATGAAAGATCAGGCGCAGCGTGTAAATCCATTGCCATCCTCCATGAAATGGACCCATCGACCCAAGCCAAGCAGAATCCGGGCGATTAATGGCATATCGAAGTCATTGCCCGATGGAATTCGGTGTTCCAAACCTACGATTTCCATCGACAATGTTCGCGCCAGAAGCCGGTTGCGCGTGGCGATCCTGCGTCAGATGAACCCTCCGTGAGTCACCGCGTTAACTTCCTTGATTGCAGATTCACGTTACTGAAACTGTCACAACGATTCGACTTAAATCTCTGCCCGAGACGCGTTGAAATCGAAAGATGTCCACGCAATTGATGAAAAGCCGCGTCGTAACCAAATTAGGAAGACTCCATCCGTCAAGCAGGACACAACTTTCGATTCCGATCATTCGCCCGCTTGAGGCCTTAATGGTAGTCGGGACAAATCGGATAGTCAAATCTATTCGGGATTTGCGTTTCTGAATCCCTCGCGCCCGAAGCGGAATTAGCTCTGAGACGGCCCTTCGAGTTCATATTTTCAGAGTGAGCGCGACGCATTGTACGATTCTCAAACCGGCTTTCGAACCCGGAACGGATTCGTCCGGAAACTGCCCCTAACAATCGCGCCGTTATTCTCTATCATTCATCAATCACGCTGGCATCTCACTCCGAGTAACCAATGACAACGTAAGCGCCGCCGTCGTGTTCCTCCGAGAATTGGGACTATGGCGTTTTTAGAAAATTAATAACCGTTCTGCCTCGCGGACATTCGGTATTGACGCTGTCAAAAGCGAACGTCGCGGGAATAAGAAAGAGCAAATTGCTCTCGTCAATGATTTTCGAAGTCAGATGGCGGCTTCTGATTTGGCTTAAGGCGATAGCGACAAGGAGTCATTGAGTTGGCTGAAAATGTGATCCAACGCAAGGATCTTTCGTGGAGAATTGACGACCCTCGATACAGAGGGCACCGAACTGTCACCAGCCGGTTCGTCACAGCTTTTCCATTTGGGCAACATTGAATATCGAATTGAAAGAATCGGGATGGACAAAACAGCACTCAGTTTCCTGACGGATTTGCTCGAAGCTCCAAGTCCGTCTGGTTTTGAACGACCGGTCCAAGACATCGTTCGAAGTTTCGCCAACGAATTCGCCGAGGTCAGCACTGACTGGCATGGTAATGTTTGTGCAGCGGTCAATCCAACCGGCTCGCCACGCATTATGCTGGACGGTCACTGTGATCAAATCGGCCTGATGGTAAAACACATTGACGAAGCGGGATTCTTGTGGGTTTCCTCGATCGGGGGTTGGGATATTCAAACTTTGATTGGTCAGCGATTGACCATCTGGACCGACGCCGGCCCGGTCCCCGGAGTCGTTGCTCGCAAAGCAATTCACTTACTAACACCGGAAGAACGGAAAACGGTCCCGGAACTCAAAGACTTGTGGGTCGACATTGGGGCCACTTCGGGCAAAGAAGCCCGCCGGCTCGTTGCGATCGGCGATCCGGTAACCGTCAAGTTGGGAGTCGAACACCTTCAAGACGGTTTGATCACCGCACCTGGGACCGATAACAAATCGGGTGTTTGGGTGGTCATGAATGCCCTGAAGCAAATCAGCCAAGCACAACCCAAGGCGGCAGTCTTCGCAGTTTCAGCAGTCCAGGAAGAGATCGGTCTGCGCGGAACGAGAACCAGCGCGTTCGCCATTGACCCTCAATTGGGAATTGCGGTTGATGTTACGCATGCGACCGACTGCCCCACGATCGAAGAAACTCAGTTTGGATCGATCAAACTGGGCAAAGGGCCCGTCGTTTATCGAGGACCGAATATCAATCCCGTTGTTTTCAAACAGTTGGTTGCATTGAGCGATGAATTCAATATTCCGATTCAGCCAAACGGAATCTCCACAGCCGCCAGCAATGACGCCAACGTCCTGCAGATCAGCCGTTCGGGAGTCGCAACCGGGTTAATTGCCCTGCCCAATCGGTACATGCATAGCCCGGTCGAAATCGTTTCTTTAAGTGACTTGGAACATGCAGCCCGGCTGATTGCGCAGTTCTGCCTCGCAGTCGACGAACAAAGCGATTTCACACCCTGACTTGGCTACGACGAACTGGAAGTTGAATCGCTATCCCGCAGGGGCTGCCGGCTTACCGAAAGGCCGTAGAACGATTCCAGCCGGTCGATGGTTTGTCGAACAGCTTGATCGACGGCGTTGGCCGACAGCAAATCTGCGTCACAGAGCCGCCAGGCCAATTGGCTGAGGCAGCGTTCCGTCAACGGAGCATGGTAAACGAGCATCAGTCGTCGCTCGACAAGATCGTCCAGCGTGGTGACCCATTCGCGCTGGAGAATCCAGTCCACAAGGAAGAGGGGGTAATCCGTGGCATCAAGGACTTCATCTGTCGAGTGCACCTGTTCGGCGAGAATCTGTTCGGTCGTCGTTCCGTACAGCCGCCAAATGGCCCGCACGCACTCAATGGGTTGCCCAAAATTCTCTGCCAACTCTCGTTGCCGCGATTCAACAAGTTTCGGATTCGCGGGATAGCCCGCCCCTCCCGGAATAATGCGGTCGTTTGTGTCGGCAGCTTTGGCCCATTGCATTCGATTCATAATCCAATCGGCGACTTCGTCCCCCAAGCAGCGCGACGTTGTCAACTTTCCGCCGATCAATGTCAAAATGGGAATCGCTTCCGATTCATTGACGTCGATCCAATGCCCCCTGGGAATCGATGCAGCCTTGCCGGCCGGCGCGTAAGGTAATGGCCGGACACCGCTGTAATGCATGCCAATGTCTTCATGGGTCAATGCTGCTTGTGGGACAACGGAATTGACCATTTCTAGCAGGTATGACAATTCTTCGCCGCTTGCCACAGCGCGATCGGGAGTGTCGCGAAATCGTTCATCGGTTGTTCCGACCAAAACGGCATCGCCAAATGGCAGAACAAACACCAACCGACCGTCGGCCGCCTCTGCATAAATGCCGTGATCCCCGATCGCCGTCCGCAGTTGATTGTTGCGGGTTAGAAAGTGGCTCCCCTTTGTCCCTCCAAATAATCGGTCAGAGCGAACATGCAATTGCTCCAGCGTCAAATCGCCCCACGCTCCGGTTGCATTGACAACAACGGACGGATGGAGGGTGGAAACCGGCTGGTTGTTATCGGCATTGCCGTAGATGCGGACAGATTCGGCATCGATTTCCGCTCGATGGTAAGTCCACAATCGAAACTCGACGCCGACCTCAGCAGCAGCGGCCTGGGCATCACTCAACAGGGCCGCAACATACCGCTCGGGGTAAAGCATTTGGGCGTCCCAGTAGTTGCAAATCCAGCGAAACCGAGCTTTGTCAACGTGCGGCAATGTAAGTTCGTCGACAGGATGAGTTCGTGATCGCGGTAGCTGGGATTTCCCGGAAAGCAAGTCGTAGAACTTGAGGCCGAGCTGAACCACATACAGTCCGCGAACGGCCGGCTTCGCTTGACTCCCCAAGAAGTGTCCCAAACGAGTTCGACCGATGCGTAGGAATCGACCGACCGATTGCCAGAATCCACCGAATCGACCCTCGATTGGAATCGACAGTTGCAACGGCGTGACGTACTGAGGGGCGAGCCTCAACAAGCGAGTTCTTTCGGCAAGCGACTCCTGCACGAGGCGGAAGTCGCCGTACTCCAAGTATCGCAATCCACCGTGAATTAAGCGAGACGATTTCGACGTGGCACCGGTTGCGAAATCATTCGCGTCAACGATATGGACGGGAATGCCGTTGACCGCGAGCGACCTCGCAACTGATGCGCCGTTGATTCCGGCACCGAGAATTACAACTGGCCCGGCTTTCGTCGTTGACGCCTCATTCGTCATGCAAGCGATGTTCCGTAGTATTCCATAAGGTAACGATCTTCATGTGGCCGGTAGAACCCGTCGCACTTTTCACGCACGTAGAACCCAAATCCCTCGTAAAGCCGAACAGCAGGACTGTTTTGGGGATCGACGGTCAGCAACACTGTGGAAGCCGCTCGCCGCAACGCACTTTGCATCAAGGCGGTTCCAATCCCGGCTCCCCGGCACGAGGGATGCACCATGATCTTATGCAGAAACATCTCGCCGGCAACTGTCGGGAACATCACCAGTGCACCGGCAGCGCAGTCGGATTCCAACGATGCGGTATCGCTGGACGGTCGCGCGATGAGCACGACGGCGTACTCGCACCAAACTCGCCAGACATGCTCGCCATCGGGGATAAAGGTGTCCGGCGCGTCGGGCCATGCGATTCGATCGAGAGCCGCGATTGACAAAAAATCCTGAGGTGCAGCGACTTCGATTTTGTATTCACTCATTGGAGATAATCCTGCTGACCATCAGCTTCTCGCTTGAGAATCGGCCGATCTTTCGAAGAGAGATCGAAAGTGGATGACTGCCAAGCAATCTCAGGAGTACTGCGAACAAATGCAAAACAGCCTGAAAAGGATTATCGAGATCCGCTGGGATGTTTCAATCACACAGCCGGCTGCCTCGTGTGAATATTGCTCAACAGCCACGAGGGGGCCATCGACAACTCCCCCTCATATTCGCAGCGCGTCGCCGCTGCCCGCGCGGCGCGGCGGTCAAGCTGGGCATCCCATTACGATTCCCAGACGGTACCGGGAAACTGATCAAAGAACTCATCGAGTGCATCGAGTTCCGATTTTCGAAGCACCGCCGACTTGTTGCATAAGCTGATGGACGCATCCAGACAGTTCTCGTCTGACTCTTCATTCGACTGGAACGGCACCTGCGGCTGAATCGACATTACCGAGATGGGAAACCGAGTTTCTTGGCTATACGCGCCGATTTGCGTGTCTGAACAGACGTCCGAATCAATCACTCGCTGGCCGACCAATTGGATCATCGGTCGCAACATCGAATCGACCATGCCCGATGTGAACGAAGCGACTCGGTCTTTGAACACTTGGGGCGAAGTGAAGTCGGACTCACCAAACTCGTGCGCAATGTTGCTAGTGACAGTTGGAGCCATCGCCTCGGCACGCATTTCTGGGACGATGAACGGTGGAATGGCGACTTCAAAATCGCGATGTCCACCCCAACGACCGGGTATATTGTTATCGGTAATCGCCCTGACGGTCCAAAGGTATCGATGGCCAGGCACCAAGGGAGTCGTCGCCGTCCATTCCGTTTGCTGCAAGTGCATCTCGCGTATGACGCCGCTTTCGCCCGTTGTCAGGTCATTCACCCACAGATCGTATCGGTCGGCCCCCGGCACTACAGTCCATGCGAATGTTGGTTGGGACCCGGTTGCCTCTCCACGCGGCAAGAGAAGTGACGGAGGCGCTGCCGTCGCTGGGTCGAGAACCGACAGCCGGAAGTGGGGACTCCAAGCACCGGCAATTCCCTGCGCGTTGATCGCCCGCACAGTCCAAATATAGTGATGGCCGGCCGAAAATGGTGTCGTCGGAACAAATGTCGTTCCGGCCAAAGCGATCTCGCGAATAATTCCACTTTCACCGGTTGTCAGATTGTTAACCCACAAATCGTATCTCGCGGCTCCCTGCACCGGCGTCCAGGAGAACTGAGGAGTCGAATCGATTGTGGAGTCTCCAACTTGCAGGGGTCTCGGTCGCCCGACTTCCATCGAAGCGGTAAACCTTCGATGTACGGCCCAAGGACCAGCTTCCCCATCGCGCAGTGCGCGAACCGTCCATAGATAGTCGTGCCCGACCACCAATTCCATCGGCGATTGGAGGGCCGAACCTGGCACGGACTGATTGCGGATCACTCCGCTCGTCCCAGTTGTAAGATCGTTCACCCAGATGTCGTAGCGTTCCGCACCGGGAATTTCGGTCCATTCAAATGATGGACGCGCCTCGTACGTCATGCCAATCGGAGACTGGATGTTGGGAGCAGTAAGTTGAATCGGTGCAATATTGAATGAACCGTAGCCGCTCCAAGAACCGGATGTGTCAGGCGTGTGGGCACGAACCTGCCAACGATACGACGAATTCTCGCTAAGCGTTGTCGTGGGAGTATAGCTGGTGGAATCGATAGCCACTTGCTGAACGACTACGGCACCGTCCACTTCGCGGACCACTCGAATTTCGTAGTTTCCAGCTCCAGGCACGGCTGACCATCGGAATTCGGGCTGCGTCTCATGAATCGTCCCCAACGGGGACGCCAATTGTGGCGTTTGTAAAATAAACTGTTCGTCGAATTGGACAGAGTACGTGCCCGTATGCGAATTACTGAATCCGCGCAATTCGACATAAAACGTGCCGCTGCGAATGGCCGTCCATTCTAACTTCGATGCTCGTCCTTCGCCTCCGTCGTCGTCGAATCTCAGCGCCGAGACACCGTTGCTGTCGTACAACGTCAGGGTGGAATCAGGCAGCGTCCCCAGTGCCGTTTCGATCGTGTATTGAAATCCTTCCTGTGCTGTGAACTGAAACCAATCGACGTCGCCGGCGGTCTCAATGTCGCCATTCGCTGCTCCCGTTAGGACAGTCGATTGGCTCGCAGAATTGCCGTGATCATCTCCCCCCGTACTGTTTTGGGTCACCGAAAGCGAATATCGCCCGACTTGCGTGTCGTTAAAGGCATTGATGACAACGAACACCGGCCCCGAGAAGGTCGCGGTCCATTGCAATCGCGAAGCCAAACCCTCGCCGCTATCGTCGTCGAAGCCTAACAGAGAAACCCCATCGGAGTTGAGCAAGGTCAGTTTCGTATCCGGCAACGTGACCAACGATGACTCAAAAATGTACGTTTGCCCTGACGAAACATGAAAACGAAACCAGTCTTCATCTCCACCGGACTCGATCTCTCCTTGTTTCGTACCCAGCGAAATGACCGTCGCCGTCAGCGAATCGTCACCGTGATCGTCCGATTCGGGGTCGCCTCCGGTACCTAACGGCGTGACGGAACCGACACCGGATCCGTAGATTGCTCGGATTCCATTAATGTCATCTGTTAATAGAAACGCCGACCCAAGTCCCGTCGAATACCGTCCGCCATAATACGGATTCATAATCGCATTGTTGCCACCGTCGGATGGCATCGGCTCGTGCCCCAGCCCTAATGCATGGCCAATCTCATGCACCGCAACTTCCAGAAAATCCAATCCTTGATTGGAACCATTCCTCCAGGTATTGGAGTTGTCAAAATGGATGTCGCCACCAAGGCCGGCCGACGATGGGTAGAAAGCGTGAGCGAGAACATTTGCACCAGATGCTCCGTCGATGTACTCGTGCCCAATGCGAATTTGAGCAAGGCCCGACGCTGAGTAGTTCGAGTCGGAAGGCGGCGGACCGTTGTCTTCCATTTCGACAAAGTTCAATGGGGCATACTGAGCCCACAAGCCAAACGCCTCTTCGATGCCACTTCGAAGCTCTGGTGCCGATAGCGTGCCACCGAGTCCACCGTCGAGCAAATTGCTGAAGCTATAAGTGATGGTCGTGGGGGAACCAGGACCACCGGCCTGTGGCCATTGCCAACCGGAATCTAAGAATGGCTCTGGTAAAGAATCTGCTCCCGCGGTGCCGATCGGGGCCAGTGCCGGTCCGATTGTGGGCTCCTCGCCATCCGGCAAAAGACCGAAGATGATCTCATGATCATGATTGTGGGCGTGATCCGGGAGCCCACAGACGCAGCACGTCCGGTCGTCATGATCATGATCCATCTGCGGGCCAATGAACGTCACTTGATCGTGATCCATCAGTGGATCGGTGATAGTCTCATCGTCATGATCGTGATTCGACAGCCCACAGACGAGCGTCTCGTCGTCATGACCGTGATCGTGATCCTCTAGCCCACAGCTACTCGTCGCATTGCCATGATCGTGATCTGGCAACGGGCCAGTGTAATCATTGGGAATGAACCAGAACCCATGCGCCTCTTTCGTGTGGCAATCTGCGGCGACATTGCCGGTTGTGTCGGTCGTTCCGAATTCTCCGGTCGGAGAATCGACATCGGCCTCCGCGACAGGCGTTGGGATCGAGAGGCAAAGCCGTTCTTCCAACAGCTCGACAGCAACCGGAATCTTTCCGACTGATCGAGAATTGTGGGAACGCGCGCGTCTTGCCGGCCGAGCGCTTCTGCGGGACGCGCTGACCCAGGGTCGAAGAAACTTCATCGTGGAATCGTCAAATCCAATTCAACACGGGACGGGAAACTGAGTCGACGATATTCATATCAATCGTTTCGACCGTTTTGATTGACATAATCCCACCTGATTCCACGATGAGACTCGCAACTCGTCGGTGGCCGCCCGCAAAGTCGTCGCAGCTTTGCCCCGGTCACCGAATCTTCGATGCAAAAAATTGTCGCGGCAATCGACTTCAATTCAAGTTGAGCGGCTGACCCGATGAAGCGACGAATCGTCGGCACTTGCCGGTCTCTGCGTCGACCGACATCAAACGAAACCTGATGGCGATCGTGTGGTTCGTCATTCGAACAATCGCAGGCCGACATGGCCGGTCCGACATCAACCAGTGGGCGCGTCACACCATATTCGCAAATCGATACAACGCGTATTTCCCGCATAAGCCGCAAATCTTACCAGGCTACTCGCGGCTACCTGTGATCGAAATCTCGCCGTTGGCGTCGATTTCGATGTGAATAATATTGGGATGGCAGCAAACTGGGCAGTCCTCGACATATTCCTGGTGAGTGCCCGCGGATAGATCAAGCGGAATGATGATTTCTTCACCGCACGAATCACAAATGTAGCCGGCTTCGTCTTGCATGTTCGTATTCCCGAGCGCCGCGAAATCGACGTTCGATGAAAGGGACGAATGCGTCATTCACAGATTCAGCACAACCAGTTAGCCGACATCGTGCTCACCAAACCCGTCGTCAACGGTTTTCAGTCGGTTCTCAATCCAAAGGCGTTTCCACAATGAGTGCAAATCAGATGTTTGCTTTTCTGGCACTCTCAGATTGATAATACCCAAATCGACGGTGCAGGATAAACATCGCTGTCGCGGCCTGGCTGAAGAAGAATTTCGGGACACCTATTTCGCCAGGATGGAACACTCATTGGAGAGGCGCTGATGAAACAACAAATATCGACCCCCGCGAATCAACATTCTCGATTCATTTCTCGCAGGTTCATTTCGACTCTGGTGATGTTGCTGGCTGCTTTCGTCGGTACGGCTTTGACAACAAACCACGCGTCAGCCCAAGAAAAGCAAACTCATATGGTCGCCATGCGCGACGGGACGCTGCTGGCAACCGACGTCTATTTGCCAGCCGACGCCGAGTTACCTGTCCCGGCCATTTTGATGCGCGGCCCCTATGGAAAGAACCGGTCCGGCGGAAGATTTGCACCAGGGGTCCTTAATCGAGGTTACGCGCTTGTCGCGCAAGACTTGCGCGGCCGCTTCGAATCCCCGGGTAGCGATGCCGTGATCTTCCACAACGATGGCTGGTCCGAACGGCGCGATGGGCACGACACCCTCGAATGGATTGCCGCTCAAACGTGGTGCAACGGCAGCGTCGCCACCACCGGCGGATCGGCGTTGGGAATCACTCAAAACATGATGGCACCGGGCGCCCCGGAATCCTTAAAGGCACAGTCCGTCAGCGTCGCATTTTCCGACATGTACACACAAGGGGCCTACCAGGGTGGTGTGTGGCGAAAAGCGCTCATCGAAACCTGGCTGACGATGAACCGTTTTGATCCCGAAAGCCTCGAATCGTTTCGTGCTCATCCCCGTTACGACACATTTTGGGATGCGCTCAACGCCGAAGCCCAGGCAGACCGTGTGCATTCGCCGGCCATCTTTGTTGGCGGTTGGTACGACATCTTCCTGCAAGGAACAATCAACTCGTTTACGACCATTCAATCACAGGGGCTCTCCGGCGCCAGGGGGAATTGCCGCTTGATCATCGGCCCATGGGCTCATGGTTCCTTTAACCAGTTGAAGTACCCTGCCAACGCTGCCCAACGCCCCGCGGCAGCCGAGCCATTTCGCTTCTTTGATTACCACCTGAAGGGCGAGAAGAACGGGGTCGAAGATGACTTGCCCGTTCACTACTACGTCATGGGTGACCCAACCGACGACGATGCCCCTGGAAATTACTGGCGAAGTGCGAAATCGTGGCCGCCTCCCTCAAAACAGGTCCCCTTTTACTTGTTGGAGGATAGGCGGCTCGCACGCACCAAACCGGCTGACGATGCCGCGATTTCTTTCAAATTTGATCCTGATAACCCTGTCCCCACAATCGGCGGACAGAATCTGACGATCCCTAAAGGGCCCATGGACCAAACATCGGTCGAATCTCGACCCGACGTATTGCTGTTTACGACTCCCGTGCTAACCGAACCCCTGGAAGTCACAGGACGAATCACGGCCCGCTTGTTTGTCAGTTCCGACTGTCCCGACACCGACTTTACGGTCAAGCTCTGCGATGTCTATCCCGATGGCCGCTCGATGCTTGTCACCGACGGAATCTTGCGGGCCAAATACCGTGAGTCATTCCGAGAACCACAATTGTTGCAACGCGATGAGGTCTATCGGCTCGACGTCGATCTGTGGAGTACATCATTGGTCTTCAATGCGGAGCACAAAATCCGAATCGCCGTGTCTTCGTCGAACTCTCCGCGTTTCGAGCCGAACTCCAACACCGGCAAAGATCCGATGGCTGACGGAAAAACACGCGTCGCAACCAATACGATCCACTTATCGCAAGAATACCCGTCGCACGTGATACTGCCGGTATTTGACCTGCCGCATGCCCAAGCCGATTCGCAGTAAATGGGCAGCAGCGATGATCCATGTGGGCCTTGCCGGAATCTGTGATAATTAGCCGCAGAATCCAGGCATGCTCTCACTGGCGACGGATCGCCTGTAATGAAGGCAGAGGAGATCTACCTGTATTCAATCAGAAGCGCTAAGGGCCTGCTCAATCGGCATCGGCCGATTCGACGTCGCCTTCGCCGAGGCAGGCCATCAGGTGGTAGAGCTGATTTTCTTCGCACCGCTGAAGGTATTCCGGCGGCATGCGCCCCACCGTGTCGTCATCCCATTCGATGATGTAGTTCAGCACGGATTTCTTTTTGGAGGCTTCCACAATCGTGCCGGTCCAGCCTTCCACAAGGATTTCGGGAAATTCGGGGGCAGTCACACCATCCTTTACGCGAATTCGCGTTCCGGCTTTCAGTTTTCCCGTGCCTTTTTTTGCCATCGTGACAATCTGTAACGGAGAGAGCGGACAAGGGCGGCTGTCGAACCGCTGAGGCTTTCAATTTCTAACGCTGACTCGCCCGTCGAGGCGAACTCGCAATGCGACCAGCATTACCCGTGGAAAACCTACATAATTTGTCCGGTGCTGCCAAGCGATCATCCCCACAATTCCTCAATCGCCTGGGATTATTCGGGTTTCAGGAGATCACGGGGGCACCACCCGACCCTTCACATCGAGGATTGCGTCACGACATGAGGGATCGACCGCTCGCGATGGGTTGCCTCGAAAATTCTCCGATTCTCCGACTTAACCGCGGCGGCAATTGTTAAGATTCTTTGTAGACGTAAGACCAAACCATTGGAGCACTCTGCCGCGTCGCCCATCGCAGATCTGGTCGACGCCGATCAGCGTAACGCACTGTTTAGGGGAACATAATGAAACTGCGAATCTTCGTTTTGGTGTCAGCACTGGTGACGTCTTCAGGATTGTCGATGCCGGCAGATGAGATAGAAGCACCCCAAACGCTGACCGTGGCTGTCGTCTCGTCTCACAGCCAATTCTGTGATCCCGCCGCCAACCTTGAGCATTTTAAGTCGCTCATCGCGGAAGCCGTCGAAAAGGAAGCCCGATTGGTCTGCTTTCCAGAGCTTTCTTTGATGGGATATTCGACTGAAAAAGAAATCTTGAAGGTGGCCGAGGAAATCCCCGGCCCACATACGGAAAAGCTCGAGGCGATTGCTCGCTCTCACGACATTTACCTATCGGTGGGGATGGCCGAGAAAGAGGGGGACAACTATCACATCGCTCAGGTCCTGATCGGCCCTGGCGGGTACATCGGTAAGTACCGAAAACATTTCCCGACGGGAGTCGAACGTGCCTGCGGATTTTCGCCGGGCAAAGCTTTTCCCGTCTGGGACGTCGATGGCTTCCGTTTCGGTTTCAATATTTGCGCCGACGGCCGTAGCCCCGACACGATCAAAATCTTGAAAGAAGCCAAAGTTGATGTCGTCCACCATCCCCACGGCAACTACTTGAGTTTGGGTCGTGATTCTGAAGAGTGGACGAGAGGGAAAGTCGTGTACTTCGTCCCCCGTGCGACGTTGTCACGAGCATATATTCTGATCAATAACTCGGCGGGCGACATCGACACGCCGAGCGGGAAACTTCAGTTTGGTAGCGGCGCATTGGCAATCGACCCGCTGGGCCAAGTTATGGACCGGACGACTCAAAAAGATCGTAACGAAAAAATGATTGTCGTTACGCTGACCAGACCGCTGTCTGCATTCGTCCCGCCGTTCGAACTTCGGCACTTGCACAAGAATTAGCCGACACGTGGTACGGTCGAAACGCATCGGTAGGTGACTCATCGCATCACCAGCGGCTCGGCCAATTTAATGATCCATTCGGCGAATCATCCGCGGGCGGCTGAGGCTCGGCGCGACCTCAATCAATAGTCGGACCAATGAGCCGGGTCGAGGCGATAGTAGTCGCGTAGGATATCGTAGACGTGCGGGAGGTGGCTGCTCAACATTCGTGAGTTCTCGAAGAAAACTTCGGTGATCACCGCGAAATACTCGGCGACGTTTGTCGCCGCGTAGCAGTCGATAAAGCTGCGCCTGCCATGGCGACAAGCATGCACCAAGCGTTCGTATTCCGGCTGCAAGACTTTCACCCAGCGTTGGAAGTGCTGCTGCGATTCGATCGGCGGTGTCCCGTCCAGCGTACGGCCGTTCATCATATCGAGTTGGTGGGCGAACTCATGAAAAACCAAATTCTGGCCTGGCTGTTGGCGTCGTCCGCCGGAGAGAACATCAGACCAGGAAAGAATCACCGGCCCTCGCCACCACGCTTCTCCCAAGCGAGTCTGCCCCCCTTCGATGACGACGCCGGCCCGGGTGATCTCGACATCTTTGGCAACGTACGGATCAGGATAGACCAAAATCGACAACACATGGTCGAAGTAGACATTGTTCTGGCCCAGTACCAGTAGACAGGCCAAAGCAGCGATTGTCACTTTGACCTCGTCGGTGATCTCCAATCCACGACAGCCTTCCCAGTTCTTCTCCGCAACAAACACTTGGGTCATTTCTCGCAAACGACGTTGCTGATCAGCCAATAGTTGCCGATCGTGAACGACGTTCGAAGCGATAATCGCATTCCACTCGTCCGGGAATGGTTCCTCAAGAATTCGTCGCCGCCGCCTCCGTTTCAGCCATTTGAAGAGCATGCGGCGAGGACCTCTCGCGGATTCCAGTATTCACCTGCCAACAGAGCCAAGTCCGTTGGAGAATCGGACAGGACGATCCGGCAACCGTAACGCGGGACGCGGAGCGCCTTTGTTGCATTCTATAGCGCCTGCGCAGATTTGTGGCCATGACAAACGTTTTATTGTTCGTTTGCAGGAAACCGTACCGTGACCGAACAGCAGAAGGCCGCTCCAATGAACCGGCGGTCGCGAATTGGAGCGTTTTTAGAAAATGTGTAACCGTCCGTCCTCGCGGTCACACGGCATTGACCTTGTCAAAAACCTTAGTTCGTGGGCATCGGAAAGAGCAAATTGCTCTAGCCTTGCGGTTTTTGTTGGCGATCGGGAATGGCATCGCAAACATCGGTCGCTTGACCGAATAGGCGAAGTAGCTTGATCGACCACCATGTCATATCGATTTCCCACCATCGATGACCGGCAGGGGCTACGCGTGGGAATGCGTGGTGATTGTTGTGCCACCCCTCACCATAACTCAGCAGGGCAACCCACCATAAGTTCCGAGATTCGTCGCGGGTCTGGTAATTCCGGTATCCCCACAAATGCGTGGCGGAATTGACAAACCACGTGCTGTGGTACGCGATCGTCATACGCACACATAGCCCCCACAACAGGAACGGGAGGCCACCGATCGCATAAAGGGCGACCGCCGATCCGATTAGCCACAGCCCGTACGTCCTTTCAAAGAGTCGCAATACGGGACGCTGTCGAAGTTCGGGAATGAATTTTTCGTACAGGGCATCAGCTTCTTTTTGATACCGGAAGGGCATCAACCACAGCAGATGTGACCACCATTTTCCATCCAACGGCGAATGAGGGTCGCCCTCTTTATCGGATCGTGCGTGATGCAGGCGGTGTGTTGCCGACCATCGTAATGGCGACCCTTCTCCTGATAAGACACCGCACAACAACACTAAGAATTCCGAGGGTTGCTTCAGCTTAAAGGATCGGTGCGACAGATAACGGTGGTAGCCTAAGCAAATCCCAATGCTACAGGTGAACCAGTGCAACAAAACACAAACAGCGAGCGCCTGCCAAGTGAAGAAGAATGGTGCCGCCAAACAACCGACATGCATTCCACCGATCCATAGCACAACGGACCAGTCATAAGGCCGTTTGTGAATGTCGGCGGGATCGAACATTTTGGCGGGATCGAACGCGTACTCGCCATCTTCAATAACGAGTTCAGGAGTTTCGTCCAATTCGATCGGACTTGCTACGGACTCGGTATCCACAGTTTCAACAGCTGATGTCGACATGGGTGGGCTCGCAAAAGGTGTGAGGAATAATGCGGGGTTAATTCCATCGGCCAAGGGCGTCCCTCAGCGGGGCGGTATCTTAGGCCAAATGCAGGCGAGGAAGTATAGAGGTTTTCGCCGATTCGTGTGTCAGCCGACCGTCATAATTGAGTCAAACTTGCGTCATATTTTTGTCAAAGAAATGTCACGGCGCAGCAATTACCACTGGACATAACGTCCGACTGGCAAACAAATAAGGGACATGGGCCTAAGGCATGCTGTCTGGCGCCAGTGCAACGAGGTGTCTGCGCCGTCGAATTGCTTATGACGGTCGAGATTGGTAGCGACGACGCAGCGAAGAATCGCCTGCAAAAACGATGGCCGAATCGAGCGATTGACGATTGGCCTCTTAATGCTTCGCCAAGTCGGCGGGCGAAGTGAATGCGGCTTCGACTTCGGTAATCAACTGATCGAGCCGAAACGGTTTGTACAAAACCGATTTCAATCCCATTTGGCGAGCTTTGACAATGGAATGGGAAGGATCGTAACCGAATCCGGTCATCAGGATCACCGGCAAGTGCTCGTTAATCTCGCGAAGCCGACAGAAGCAGTCGAACCCGGTCATATCGGGAAGTCGAATATCGGCGAGCACGGCATCGTACTGGAAACTGCGAACCATCAAGAATGCTTCTTCGCCATGGTGAGCCGTCTCGACATCGCACCCGAATCGACCAAGCAGCTCATGAGCGGCACGCCGAACTTGTTCGTCTTCGTCGACCACGAGGATGCGTTTGCCGCGGAGGTGGGGGCGTTCGGGTTTGGGAGGCAGTGGAGAATGAGCCACCTTCGGGGCAATGGCCTCTCCGACGTTGTGAATTAATTGCTTGATTTCGCGCGTGTGCTTGAGGACGCGCTGTAATCGTTCGCAAACGACAGGTTCATGACCAATGTAGCGTTCCAAAATCCAGGCGGCGTCGTTGAGGATTTCGTCAACGGGGTTGGCGACTTCGCGGAGAATCATCTCCGTGCTTTCCGTCGCCGTGGTCATCTTTTCGGCAACCAGCAGTTCCAATGTGTTGAGCGCGACCGCAACTTCGCGGCTGAACAGTTCTAGAAACTGCAAGTCGTGTTCGTTAAATGCACCGGGGCGAGGGCTTTCGACATTGAATGTTCCCAACGTTTCGTCATGCAGAATCAGGGGAACGGTCAAGGAGCTATGCGCATCGGGTGCACCAACCAGATAGAGCGGGTCGCTGCGCGTGTCTTCGCAAAGGTAACTCTTTCCAGTCGCGGCCACGAATCCGGTCACTCCATTGCCCTGAGGCTCGGCGTACAATTCGCGACCCGCTGCCACCGGCTCCATACCGACGACCAAAAGTGGCGCTAATTGCTTGGTCCGCTTGTCGATCAAACGAATTTCGACCGTTTCAAATTCTAATAGGTCTTTGGTGTAATGAACGATCTTCGACTTGAGCAATTCGATACGATCGTCGACCGACATCTCCGTGATTTCCTGAGGCGAAAGATCCCCCAGCTCCAACCCGGCTTGGTAAATCGCATTCAGCTTGTGACGCAACAGAACTTCTTCGGAAACATCCCGCACCATGACGATGAGCACGGAGGGTTCTTCGACCTGGTCATCGAACGCGGGAGTCGCATGAACTTCGAAGAAGGATTTTTCCCCGACATGCAACGTACTCTTGGCCGCTTCGCCAGATCCGAGCGCCGTATGGAAGGGACAGAAATCGGGTCCCAATATCTCGGGAGTGCCGAATGCATCATAAAAGCTAAATCCGCGAAGCGACTCTGCGTGACCGGTAAGGCGGTGCAATTGCTGATTGCACCATAGGATGTTCAAATCCTGGTCGAGCAGAGCGATACCATCGGGGATTTGCTCGAGCAAGCCGCCGGCTTGCAATAAAAGCGCGGCTACGGAAGTCCCTTCGCCTAAGCAAAACAGCCCGGAGAAATCTTCAGATTGTAACCTCTCCAGGCCGGCAATTAAGGATTCGGGGCGAACCACTTCGTATCGATCGTCAAACCGATGTTGAAGCTCCTCGTTCGGATCACCGTCTTTAGCGAAGACCAGAATCCTGGGCCGGACTGACACCGTTGTCACCGTTAAGTTTTTCTTAAGAAGAGTACTGTAAGGATTATAGAGCCGTCCGCAGTTACGGACAACCCGCTCAACCGGCCGACGAGACCGATTTGTCGTCACAATACGAGGCCAAGACCCGGCTGATGTTCGATTGGATCACTTCTGGAAGGTCCCGGTTTTGGCCAAGCGCATTCTCTCCTATCGCTACACGTTTGATCGGCTGATTCCCGTCGAGACGATGACCTCGACAGCGGGAATTTCACAGAAAGCAGGAACATCCCCTAGGAGCAACTGGAACATTCCATACGATGCTCCTGAGTACGCCCGTTTCTTGCCCCAGTGTTGGAAGAAAAACTACACATTGAACCGGACAACAATCTCGTCGCCATCCTGCATCACGTAGTCGCGCCCTTCCAAGTGGTGCAATCCGGCCGCTTTTAACTCGCGTTCCGATCCTAGTTGTAGCAACTCGTCGACCGGCATAATCTCCGCCCGAATGAACCCCCTCGCCAGGTCGGTGTGAATCGTACCGGCCGCATCCAACGCCGTTGAACCACGTTTGAGCAACCAAGCGTGAACTTCCTTTTCATCGCAGGTGTAAAACGTGATTTGATCGGTGACTTCAAACACCGCGGACAGAAGCCGAATGCGCGAAGACTCGCCCAGCCCCATCTCTTGTGCAAACTCAGCCCGCTCTTCTTCCGACAGTGCGGCAACTTCTAACTCGAGCCCAAAGGGGGCCGCCAAAACTGTATGACCGCCGTTTCGTAACTCGGTGACGACGGCCTCGTCGAAGTCGGCATCGGCCGTATTTACGACGATAAGCTTGCGCTTTCGCGTGAGGAGCGAAAAGGAGCGAACAGCCTTTTCCTGCTGTTCGTCAAATTCTACGTCGCGCAAGGAACTTCCGTCGTTGAGCATCGCTTCGACCGGTTCGAGCAACTCGAGTTCGGCCTGCAGTTCGTCCCGATCCGGACGGGGCTTGGTCGCATCTTTTCGCAACCGGGCAACTCGATTGCTGACGACCTGCAAATCGGCAAGAACCAAGTCATCTTCGAATGCCGCAACATCTTGAATGGGGTCGCTGCCGGCGAATGCACCGACAACGTGAACCAGCCCCGTAGCTTCGCGAATGACGCCCAACTTTTGGGCGTTTGAAGAATCCTGCTTGCGGCTTAGTCCCGGTGTATCAAACAACTCGATCTTGGCCGGACTCTCCTTTTTTGGCTTGTACAAATCGACAAGACGATTGAATCGCTCGTCGGGAATCGTGGCGACACCCAATTGCCCCGTGTGTGCTTTGGAAACATCGGGCGCGACACCAGTCAGCAATTCGAAGACGGTGCTTTTCCCACTTCCCTGATAACCCACAAGTCCAATCTTCATTGTCGTCCTGCCGAATTCGTTATCGCACCAAAATGTGCAAGTCGGTGCGACGTGCCAGAGAGCCCTGGAATTGCTTAGAGAGTGCTGTTACTCCATCGGTTTTGCCCGACATGCTATGTTCCGCTACACACTGTTACGTTTCGCTCGGGCCTAAGAGAACATTTGTCCGAACCCGGATGGTGAAAACGCATTTCGAAAGTGTTCAATATCGGGCCGCTTGGAATCTTCCGGCCAAAGGATGGTGACGACATCAAATCGTGCCCGATGTTCGAGAAGATTGCGACGCTTCAAGTAGGCCAGCGCCAAACGCGTCAATTGTTGTTGTTTCGATGTCGAAACCGCCTCGATTGGATGTCCCTTGGCTGCAGATTGACGAGTCTTCACTTCGACAAATACCAACGTCTCCCCATCACGCGCGATCAAATCTATCTCGCCGGCCTTTGTCCTGTACTGTCGAGCGAGGATCTTCATGCCGGTTTTTCGAAGATATCGGGCTGCGACCCGCTCGCCGCGGTCCCCGAGGATCTTCTTGAACATGTCTCGCATCGGTCGCTTCCGGCAACTTGCTGCTGACGACAGCGTGAGACGTAGATTCGTGGCCGCGACAATCGCATTTGTATCAAGATTGCTGGCTTCCACGAGCCAGGTAACGGCGACGAAAAGTGTAAATCGCGTTAAGGTCGTTTTCGTTGCAATACCGGGTTTCGGTGACCTTGGTCAGCGGAATTCCGCCTACCTGCGCCGAGATCGAAGTGGCCAACCAAGGAGTACTCCGGACTTCATAAGATCGATGCGGGCCATACTTTGAATGCATACGACCGCACGTTTTTCCAAACAATTAAACGACGAGCCAGCGACAGACCACATTCGTGGCCCCGTCGTCGTCAACAGAGCTGACCGTTATTCAGCCTGATCGGCACCGGCGACTTTCGCGCGACGCTCTGTCAATCGAGTGGCCTTACCGACTCGATCTCGCAGATAATACAACTTGGCTCGTCTAACGCGACCATGGCGTTTGACTTCCAACTTGGCGATCTTCGGTGAGTGCACCGGGAATTTTCGCTCGACACCCTCGCCGGCGACGATTCGGCGAACGGTAAACGTTTCGCGAGTTCCACTACCACCACGCGCGATTATCGTTCCACTAAAAATCTGGATGCGTTCTTTGTTGCCTTCCAGAATGCGAGTGTGAACATCGACCGTATCGCCGATTTCAAATTTGAGCCGATCCTCTCGTAAGCTCGATTCCTCGGCATGTTTTAGCAATTCGTGCATGGTTTTGAATCCTGGGATACCAAAGTTAATTCGTCTGTTGATTCGTAGTATCGCTCGGCCGAACTGAATGACCGATTCTTTCAAGTTTCGTCAATAGGAGTGTCGGTCGTATTAGAATGTAAGTCCTGGCGTCGTTCGCTTGTGCGGGCCACGCTCATCCGATTCTTCCATCGTTCGATTTCGCCATGATTGCCGCTGAGTAAGACATCGGGAACCTGCATTCCGCGATACTCGCGTGGGCGCGTGTATTGCGGATGCTCTAATAGGCCTGATTTCGCAAAGGAATCATATCGGCTGCTTGTCTCATCGCCCAGCACGCCCGGGATTAGCCGGATCACACTATCGATGAGCAGCATCGCAGGCACTTCTCCACCGTTACATATGAAATCACCCACGGAAATCTCTAACGGCTTTAGCCCTTGGCTGATTCGTTCGTCAAAACCTTCGTACCGTCCACACAAAAGGAGCAACCTTTCATAAGTTGACAGCTCCTCAACGAGAGATTGATCCAGGCGTCGGCCTTGGGGGGTTAGCATCACCAATTGCCCCGGCTGCTCGCCTTGTTGTTGGACCGATTCGACACAATCAAACACCGGCTGACAACAGATCAGCATTCCCGGACCGCCGCCAAACGGCTTGTCGTCGACCGATTTTCGGTTCCCGGGCGCCCAGTCGCGAAAGTTCCACAACTGTACATCAACGAGACCGCCATCGATGGCCACCTTCAGCAAGCTCTGCCGAAGATAGCTCTCGAAAATCTCGGGAAACAATGTCAAAACGTCGAAACGCATGGCAGGTTTGGCGGTGTTCTTAAGTGTTTGCTCAAACAACGACCGGTCCGTTACCGAGACGGAAGAATTGGCCGGCCGCCCCATTCTTCCAATATCGAATTCGCATCAATTCAGTGACGTCGATCATCGGACGTAATCATCGAAATCACATCCCACGATGCTCTTTCATCGGAGCCGCACGATTACGACTCGGCGGCAGGAGTCTCCTCGTCAGCGGCGGCTTCCGATTCGGCTTCGGCCGGTGCCTCTGCCGCTTCTGCAGTTTCTTCTGATTCGGCGGCGGCTGTCTCTTCGGGGACTTCCGGCGGCGGTTCTTTCGGAGGTGTCAGCGGCGGGGGAGCAGCAGCCTCTCCAAACTTGTTGGTTTTCACCTTTTTGATCAGCACGGCAACCTTGTCAGAGGGAAGCGCCCCGACTGACATCCAGTATTCGACCCGCTCCATGTCGAGTTTCACGCGTGCTGACTTGTCTCGTACCATCGGGTCGTAATGACCGATATCCTCGATCGACTTTCCATCACGTGGTGATCGCGAATCCATCACCGAAACCCGGTAGAACGGACGATGCCGTCGCCCCATTTTCTTAAGCCGAATGCGAACTGCCACTCAACAACTCCTTCAATCAAGTCTGACGAAATGTTTGTTTGCTGTTTCCCGTTTATCTTCGATTGCGTTTTCGCGCCTTGCGGGCGTCTTTTCGTTGCTTCTTTTTCTTGGCTTGGGCCTTGGTTTGGTCCTGCGGGCCCCGTTTGCTGCGCTGCTTGTCCTTCGGTATTTTCGCACCAGGATTAAGAGCGCCGACATCGGCCATTTGCTTCACGGCACGCATTCGATCGCGCATCCCCATGCCGGCCATCTGTTTCATCATGCCCGACATGGCCTGAAACTGCTTCAGCAGGTTATTGACTTCCGAAGGATCACTGCCGCTACCAGTCGCAATTCGATTTCGCCGGCTGCGGTCGATCTTTTCAGGATTCTGGCGTTCGTCGGGAGTCATCGAGTTGATGATCCCTTCGATGCGCTTCATATCCTGTTCGGGGTCATCCATTTCGGGATTGGAATCGAGCATACCGCCCAGTCCCGGAATCATCTTCATGATTTCCCGCATCGGGCCGAGCTTGCGAATTTGCCGCATCTGCTTTTGGAAATCATCCAGCGTGAACTTGCCGTCACGCATTTTTTCCTGCTGGTCGAGCATTTCCTGCTCGTCGAATTCGCGCTGTGCTTTTTCGACAAGGGAAACAACATCGCCCATGCCCAGAATGCGGCCCGCCATCCGCTCGGGATGAAATTCCTCGAGACGGTCGAGCTGCTCGCCAACACCGATGTATTTAATGGGAACGCCGGTGACCGCTTTCACGCTGAGGGCCGCACCGCCTCGCGTATCACCGTCGAGCTTAGTCAGAATGACGCCATCGAGTTCCAACGCGTCGTTGAAGGCCTTGGCGCTATTAACGGCGTCCTGCCCGGTCATGGCGTCGCAGGCAAGTATGATCTGATGAGGTTGCAGCTTGCGGTCGATTAGCTCCAGTTCGTCCATCAACTCCTGATCGACGTGCAACCGTCCCGCCGTGTCCAGAATCAAGACTTTGACGTCACCGGCCTTCTGGGCTTCCTTAAGGCCGTTCTGACAAACTTTGAGCGGGGTCGTATCAGCCGGTGGTTCCGCATGGACGGCCACACCGATCTGTTCGCCGATAACCTTTAATTGCTCGATCGCGGCAGGTCGCTGCAAGTCGGCAGCTACCAACATCGGTTTGAAGCCCGCCTCGTTGAGCATTTTGGCAAACTTGCCGCAGGTCGTGGTTTTACCACTCCCCTGCAAACCGCAAAGCATAATGACCGTAATTTCGTCGCGGCGCAGGTGCAACGAATGATCGATCGGTCCCATCAGGTTGACTAATTCCTGATGGACGATGCCGACGATCTGTTCGCTCGGCTTGATCGATTTGAGCACCTGCTCGCCGATCGCCTGCTCGGTCACGCGATTGACGAATTCCTGGGCGACCTCGTAATTGACGTCGGCTTCCAGCAACGCCTGCCGAACGGCGCGCATGCCGTCACGTATATTCGCTTCGGTCAATCGTCCCGATCGACCGATCGAAGAGATCGCGTCATTCAGACTTTGTGTGATGCCTTCAAACATCGACAAATCCGGGTGCTACAGCGGATTGCGCACAGCTTGATCGGTCACGATTCGGTCAGAATCGGCAAGCGTGCGATGCAAAACGTGCGGAGTTAAGGCCTTCGGTCGCGCAACGGTTGCTGCGAACCGCCGATTCTAGCGCAGTTTGTCTCGATTGACAACGGCACCGAACCTGCAATGAGCAATTTTGTCTCAGAGTTTGGCCGGTCGGCTGACCCCCGGCATGCAACTTTGCCCTGTTTCCCGTACGTGCAGGCTCCATTGAAGGGGCGGAGCCTGTTACAATTGCGGATCAATCGCCCAGAACCGGACGCCCCGTCTGTATCAATCGGCGTTGGTTTGCAACACCCTCCGGACGATCCTTGCAGCCCCGGTACGGATAATTCCAGCGAAAGACACCCGACTATGAGTGACCGTCGCAACCTGTTCAACAAAGTTTGGGATCTGCACGAAGTGGGAACGCTTCCGTCAGGCCAGCCCCAGCTCTTTATTGGCCAGCACTTGATTCACGAGGTAACCAGCCCCCAGGCATTCGAGATTCTGCGTGAAAAAGGCCTGAAGGTCCTTTTCCCAGAACGGACCCTCGCAACCGTCGATCACATCATTCCAACCGACAATCAGGCCCGGCCGTTTCAAGATGATTTGGCGGAAGAAATGATGTCGGCTATCGAACGCAATTGCCGTGATTTCGGAATCACGCTTCTCAACCTGAATGACGACCGCCAGGGCGTCGTCCATATCGTTGGCCCTGAACAGGGTATCACCCAGCCGGGGATTACCCTTGTTTGCGGCGACAGCCACACCAGTACACACGGCGCATTCGGCTGTATTGCGTTAGGAATCGGTACCAGCCAGGTGGCGCATGTTTTGGCGACGCAATCACTTGCCATGAATCGCCCCAAGGTTCGCCGCATCGAGGTAACCGGCGAGCGGAATCCGGGCGTATTTGCCAAAGATGTGATTTTGCACATCATTCGCAAGTTGGGGGTCCAAGGCGGAGTCGGATATGCCTACGAATACGCGGGCTCGGTCTTCGACGAGATGACGATGGAAGAGCGGATGACGGTCTGCAACATGAGCATCGAAGGGGGGGCCCGCTGTGGCTACGTCAATCCGGACCAAACGACTATCGATTACATCCGGGGGCGTCCTTTCGCGCCACAGGGGGAAGCATTTGATCGGGCCGCTCAGTGGTGGCTGAGCCTGGCTTCTTCAGACGATGCCGAGTTCGATGACCACGTGACCATCGATGGCGCAGAAATCGAACCGACGGTTACCTGGGGTATCAATCCCGGACAATCCGTGGGCGTCACCGAAAGCATTCCCGATCCCGAACAGTTTCACGCAGACGAAAGGACGGGAGCTGAAGAGGCACTCCAGTTTATGGGGTTGGACCCGAATCAGCCGATTCGCGGATTAAGCATCGACGTGGCGTTCATTGGTTCTTGCACGAATGGCCGGCTTTCCGATCTGCGTGAAGCCGCAGCCGTCGCCAAAGGAAATCGGGTCTCCGATGGCGTCAGGGCACTCGTCGTTCCAGGATCCCAACAGGTGCGCAAACAAGCCGAACACGAAGGTCTCGACAAAATCTTTGAAGAAGCGGGCTTCGAATGGCGTGCCGCTGGCTGTTCGATGTGTCTGGCCATGAATCCCGACAAGCTGGTCGGCCGCGAAATTTCGGCTTCTTCGAGCAACCGAAACTTCAAAGGGCGCCAAGGAAGCCCCACGGGACGGACACTGCTAATGAGCCCGGCGATGGTGGCGGCAGCAGCAATTAATGGTTGTGTGACCGACGTGCGGGAGATGATGACGCCGGTTAGCGTTTGACGATAGTTACACCGGCCATTGATCGAGGCGATACAGTCAATTACCCAAAAACTCAGGTTGTCTTCCCCACGATAAACAAGGGATCAACAGCGACTAGTAATTTCAGACAACTTGGCGACGAACTCTATGGAATTGTCAAATGGCAGAAGAAATCAAACAGGTCAACGGCTCAGTCGTTCCACTCCTTCTTGATGACATCGATACCGACCGCATCATTCCTGCACGCTACTTGCGATGCGTGACGTTCGAAGGATTAGGGGAGCACGCTTTTAAGGACGACCGCGAGCACGATTCGGAACATCCGTTCGATCATCCGCATTACAGTTCGGCATCGATTTTACTCACCGGCCGAAATTTCGGCTGTGGTTCGTCGCGAGAGCACGCACCCCAATCGCTGATGCGTTGGGGCATCCAGGCGATTATCGGCGAATCGTTCGCTGAGATCTTTTTCGGAAACTGCACATCGCTGGGGATCCCCGCTGTTTGTGCCGAGCGTGCCCACCTCGACCAGCTCCATCAGGCAGTGAAGGACAATCCCTCCCAAGAATTGACCCTCGATCTGCACAACCGGCAAATTCATTTTGGCGAGATTTCCGTTCCTTGTGAAATTCCAGCAAGTGCCCACTCGGCATTGACGACCGGACAATGGGATTTTCTCTCGCAGTTGCTGTCGGCCCAAGAAGACATCCAGGCGACGGCGGAAAAGATTCCGTACATGTCCAACTTTTCCGCTTGAATCGTCGTAGGATTTTCCGGGCGGAAAAAAACGGCATTCCCACTCCGCAACAGCGTGATAAGCGAATTCGTGGCCGCAATCATCGCGTTTTGTTCTACGTCGACTGGTTTTCACCAGCAAGATACGACCGCGAAAAACAGTCAATCGCTCGATTGGGAGCATCATGCCATCAGATTCATCGGCAGACGGCAGCCGGCGAGACTTTCTGACCGGAAAAGCCATCCGGAAGCAGATTGAGCAGACCGGCGATGTCCTGGCCGACGAGATCACCGCCGCGGAGAATCAGTCGCGAGAATTGCCCTCCAGCGGGGACACAATTCGCCTGGCGACACGAGCCATGGCGTGCGACTTCGGCGTGCTGTTAAACCCCGGTCCCAGTAGCCAGATCACGCCGGCATCGGACGCCTTGGATTTGGTTCATCAGCTCGAAGCGCAAATGAGCGTTTACCGTGATGACAGCGAGTTGTCACAATTGAACCAGCGGGCTGCAGAATCTGAAGTCGAAGTCGAACCGCGGTTGTTCGAGTTGCTTCTCGAAGCAAAGCGACTCGCCGATGCAACAACTGGTTGCTTCGACCCCACGAGCGGCCCATTGGTGTCCCTATGGCGAAAATGTCGCGATCAGAACCGCATCCCAACGCCGGAAGAGTTGTCCGAGGCACTCGGGCATTGTGGAATCGACAAGATCACATTCGATGGCGAGCGCAAGACGGTGCGCTATCAGAATCGGCACATCGAACTCAACCTGGGAGGTATCGGAAAGGGATATGCACTCGATCGCGCCGGTGCCCATCTGAAAGAATCGGAAATTGAAAGTTGGCTCATTCATGGCGGGCACAGCAGTTTGCTGGCCAGCGGCAGCCATCACGGGCAGGAAGGCTGGCCGGTCGGTATTCGAAATCCGCTATTCCCGAAGGAACGATTCGCGACCATTTTGATCCGAGATTGCGGATTCTCGACGAGCGGTTCTGGCGTGCAGTACTTCCGTCACGGAGGCAAACGGTACGGCCATATTCTCGACCCTCGCGATGGCTGGCCGGTCGACAATCTGCTTTCGGTCACAGTCCTGGCACCGACGGCGGCGGAAGCCGACGCGTTATCGACAGCGTTTTTCGTGCTGGGGGTCGAAAAAACCAAGGAGTATTGCGATAATAACCCCCATGTTCGGGCTCTGTTGATTCCCCCTCCGCACGGTGGCCGTACGCTCGAACCTGTGAATTGTGGCATCCCGGACGAATCGGTGTGGTATTCGGAGGCCGGAACGCCTTCCAAAACTTAGTGCCCTGTCAGGGCTTGATTTTAGGGTTGTGTGTCATGCAATTCCGCCCGAAACCCTGCGGGATTCGGGCTCCGCTCAAATTGCTCAGCCCTAAAACTACAACACAAGTAACAACGTTCTCCGTGCGCGTGGAGGCTGCAGCGAGTGAGTGACTACCGACGTCTGTCGATTATTTCCTGCTTTCTTTTAGTCGTATTGCGAATGTCGATCGGCTGGCAACTGCTCTACGAAGGTCTTTGGAAAATTGAATCGCTGAAAACAGCGAATCCGTGGACTGCCGAGGGCTATTTGAAAAACGCCCAAGGGCCTTTTCGCGACAAGTTTCGCGAACTGACCGGCGACCCCAACGACTTGAATTGGCTTGATGCTGACAAAGTCGCCAGTCGCTGGGACGATTGGCGAAACCGATTCGTGTCCCATTACGGCCTTTCCGATGAGCAAACGCGTCGCCTCGACTTGTTGCTCGACGGCCCAGCCGACATTCGCGCTGTGCTGGCCACACTTCCGGAAGGTGTTGAATTTCGGGGTTCTTTGGGAGGAGTGATCCGCTTCGACGCGGCCAATCAGCGCTTAATCGTCGATGGCGAAAAGCGGATGCTGCCTGCGGAACGGGACCGCTTGTTGGCGATGGCGACACTCATCGAGGCCCCTGAGGGGGAAGAATTGAGCGATGCCGACAAGGCCACCAACGCAGTCGTTCAAGCGTATCACGACGCAGTCAACCGTGTCTTCACGTTGGCCTCACGCTTGAGCTACAAGCAGCGCATGCTGGCTTCGTTGAAAGGCGATCCGAGTCGCGCAGGAACAATCGACGAGGAACAAGAAGGAACCATCGACTACAAACGACTGGGATCGATCGACTTGTACAAACAACAACTCGATCGGTATGAGCAAAATCTGCAAAAGGCGGATGAAGCGTTTCAATTCGAACATCTCACAAAGCTGGGGCTGCCAGGTTCCGGTGACTTAAACGCGATGCGATCCAGCGTGGTGGGCCCCATTCGAGGATTGGAAGGCAGCCTGAAAGAAGAGGCCCGCAAGCTGCTGACCGTTGAACAGCTGGGCCGCGGCCCGGTCCCCGAGCCGATGACACCGATACGGCAAATTGATCAACGAACGATTTGGTCGTTGACGATCATCGGCATGCTGCTGATCATGGGCCTATTCAGTCGACTTTCCGCATTAGCTGGAGCCGGCCTGATTACATTGTTTTACCTGGCCATTCCCCCTTGGCCCGGAGTGCCGCAACCCCCGAGTCCGGAACACAGCTATATCGTCAACAAAAACCTCATCGAAGTGATCGCGTTATTGGGGCTGGCCACGATGCCAACCGGTCGCTGGCTCGGCCTCGATGCATTGATTCGCCGATTCGTTTTTCGACGGAACACCGATTGACAAGTCCGATAACTGCGGGAGAATTACAACCATACAGCCCACGAAGCGAGATTCCTGCTTCAGCAGCAAGGGAGAGGAGATATGCAATTGACACCCGAACAAGTTCAAGTTGGCGATGACAATTTTCGATCCGCAGTCGGCGTAACTCGACGAGCCTTTCTGAAAGGGGCTGCCACAACGACCGCTGGCCTCGGCGCCGTCGCCTTCGGATACGAGAAGCTCAAGGGCGACCCGGTCCGTGTGGGGTTCATCGGCACGGGCGATGAGGGAAGCATTCTCCTCAACGAGCATCCCCCGGAATACATGGACATTATTGCGGTCGCCGATTTGCGGCCCACTAATCGCTTGCGAGCCCTGCATGGTGACGGCAACGACGTTCGCCAAGGTTTGATCCGCAAGCTGGGCGAGCAGAAAGCGAAAAGTATCCAGCTTTACGACGACCACAAAGCATTGTTGGCCAACCCTGATGTCGAAGCCGTCGTGATTGCTGTGCCACTCAGCCAGCACGCGCCGATCGCCATCGAAGCCATGAAGGCCGGCAAGCACGTGCTGACCGAGAAATTGATGGCGCACAATGTCGCTCAATGTAAAGAGATGATCAAAGTCGCGAATGAGCAAAAGCGACTGTTGGCTGTCGGTCACCAACGGCACTACAGCGTGCTGTACGACAATGCGAACTCGCTGGTCCGTTCGGGTATTTTGGGTGACATCAAATTCATCCGTGCCCAATGGCATCGAAACAACAGTTTTCCCGGTCGTGACAGCTGGCGAAAATCGATTCACGCCGATGACGCGGCCGCGCTCGAATCAGGTGTCCAACAGTACGGCTACAAGGACATGGAAGAGCTGATCAATTGGCGCCTGTACAACAAGACCGGGGGCGGGTTGATGGCCGAACTGGGCAGTCACCAGCTCGATGCCTGCAGCATCTTCCTCGGGAAGGTTCATCCGCTGGCAGTACAAGGTTACGGCGGTCGGAATTTCTACGGCGTGAAAGGGGTCGGCTCCAAAGACAAGCAAGCCGATATGCGGGAAATCGACGATCACGTTTATGTCACGTTTGAATTCCCCGGTCCGCATTACGCCGAAGACAACAACGACGTTGTCATCGTGACCTACTCGTCAATCAACACGAATCGGCAGGAACCCTACGGCGAGCAGGTGTTCGGCAGCCGTGGGACGATGATTATTCGTCAGGAACAAGAGGCGTTGTTATACAAAGAGGCCTCTCCAGGTAGCGCCGGTGGTCTCGAACAACGGCTGTACCTCATCGAAGGC
>JANQRQ010000179.1 GCA_028284485.1 Planctomycetaceae bacterium
GGAGTGGACACAAGTCTTCCGCCGTAGCAACCGAGCGTCGGCCATCCCTGATCGTCTGTAAGGATGAGCAGGATATTGGGACGAGTTTCGTCGGGCTCAGCACTCCAGAGGAGCGGGCCGCTGAAAAATACCAACAAAAACACGATAACGCGGAACATTCGACGAAGTCTCTGATTTGTTGGGATTCGAAGATGCATGCCTGCAATGCCGAATGAGTATTCCGTTTGGAGGCTGACCGGATTGTAGCATTCTGTCACTCGACAATCCCACTGATTGCGTCAACATGCTGTCGATCGCGGATAAGCGACAATTCGATCGAGTCGATTACCACTCAATGATTCCAACTAGCAATTGTCAGGTCCCCAAGCGGCAGTTAAATTTGAACCAGAGGCCCGGCGACACAGACAATTGGCTGTCGTTGATCTTCTCGTTGACACTGCGCCGGGAAATGGTGACAAGCTGATCACCCAAATCAATTGCCGCAATTGCAATCGACATGCGGACAATTCGCGATTTCTCTGAGAGGGATTTATGAAAACCGATTCTCTATCGAAGAACCTGTTTGGTGCCGTGTTGGCTTTGGTGATGGCAGTCGCGCTGAGCACCAATTCGGTCGCCCGTGCAGACGAAGGGCAAAATGACATTACCGACGCGAAGGCGGAAAAGGACTCATCCGAAAAGAAGAAAGAGTGGTCCATCGAAAAACCGGCCGGACCAATCGTCGAACAACAAATCGACGTGACTGAAGGAACTTGGATCACCGTCGATGTCAGCCCCGATGGGCGCGAGATCGTCTTCGACCTGCTCGGCGATTTGTACGTCATGCCAATCACCGGTGCTGACGGAACGAATGGCCGATACCCGGAGCGGCTCACCTCGGGTATGGCGTGGGACATGCAACCCCGATTCAGCCACGACGGCCAGTGGATCGCCTTCACGAGCGACCGCAACGGCAAAAGCGGCAAAGCCGGCGACAATATCTGGATCATCGAGCGAGCTACGAAAAAGCTGCGGCAAATTACCGACGAGCCGTTCCGTTTGCTCAACGGTCCGCAGTGGTCGCCGGACGATCAATACATCGTCGCCCGCAAGCATTTCACCAGTCGCCGCTCGTTGGGTGCCGGCGAAATGTGGATGTATCACCGCGATGCCGCCTCGGCCAACGCGATGAAAGGAGTACAGCTGACCAAACGGCCCAACGATCAAAAGGATGTGAACGAACCGATCTTCTCGCCGGATGGCAAGTATTTGTACTACTCGCTCGATGCGACCCCCGGCGACTCTTTCGAATACAACAAAGACTCCAACAAGCAAATCTACGTGATCAAGCGACTCGATCTGGAAGAGTCCGAAACGGAATCGTACATCACCGGCCCGGGCGGATCCTGCCGACCGATCCCCTCGCCAGACGGTAAGCTGATTGCATTTATCCGACGCGTCGGTCCGAAAACGGGTTTGCATCTGTTCGATACGGAATCGGGCGCAGTCCGGCTCGTTTACGACGAACTAGAACGGGACATGCAGGAGGCGTGGGCTATTCATGGTGTCTATCCCGCGTTTGCATGGACGCCCGATGGGAAGTCGATTGCCCTGTGGGCCAAGGGACAGATTCGACGAATCGACGTCGCAGACGGTAGCGCAGCGGTTATCCCATTTCATATTCGAGATCAGCGTTCGGTCGTGGAGAGCTTGCGATTCCCAATTGCCGTTGCACCCGAGGAATTTGACGTACGCATGCTCCGCTGGGTGCAGACATCGCCGGATGGAAAGTCCGTCGCGTTTCAAGCGTTGGGCCACATCTATTTACGTGATCTGACGACCAATCAAACGCGACGCCTAACCGATCGCAACAGCGAATTCGAATTCTGCCCGAGCTTTTCTCGGGACGGCCACTACATCGTTTACACGACTTGGAACGACGCAGCACTGGGTTCGATTCGCATCGCCTCCACTGACGCCGGCCGACGTGTGAATCGCCAAGTGACTGTTCGACCCGGTCACTATGTGAATCCCGTATTCTCGCCTGATAGCAAGACGATCGTCTTCGAAAAAGCAGGCGGCGGCTATTTGCGATCGCCGTTGTGGTCCCACGAGCCGGGCATCTACAAAGTGGCCGCCGACAGCGGCATGCCCGAACGGATCTCCAAAGAAGGTGGCAATCCGCAATTTGCCGCTGCCTCCGATCGCGTGTTTCTCCAGAAGGTGCAATCGGAAAAGGACGCCGACAATTTGTCGCTCTTTTCCATCGACCTAAGCGGCAACGAAAAACGCCAGCACTACACCAGCAAATGGGCCACTGATTACCGCATTTCGCCTGATGGCAAGCGAATTGCGTTTATCGAGCGCTTTAACGTCTACCTGGCGCCGTTTGTTCAAACGGGCACTCCCATTGAAATCGGCCCTGACTTCCAGGGGCTGCCGGTGAAAAAACTCAGTTCGCAGGCGGGAGATTGGCCGCACTTTTCAGGCGACAGCCAAAGCTTGCATTGGTCGCTCGGACCCGAACTGTTTACCTGGGCCATCGACGACAGCTACCCCGAGCCTACTGACGATGAAGAAGAAGACGCGGAAGAACCGCAAGCGGCGTCAACACATATCGGGTTTCGCGTCCCGCATGCCAAACCGAACACATCGTTCGCACTGGTCGGTGGGCGAATCGTCACGATGGGTCCGCAGGGAGTCATTGAGGATGGAACGATCGTCGTTAGCGGCAACCGCATCACCGCCGTTGGGTCACGTGCAGACGTGTCCATTCCACAGGGGACTCGCGTGATTTCGGTCGAAGGCCAAGTGATTCTTCCGGGTTTCATCGACACGCACGCGCATGGCCCACAGGCAACGGCCGGGATGACTCCGCAACAGAATTGGGTCGACTATGCGCGCTTGGCGTTCGGCGTCACCACGATCCATGACCCGTCCAACGATACGAAGGGAATCTTTGCAGCCAGCGAATTGACAAAGGCGGGCCTCATCGTGGCACCACGTACGTTTTCGACGGGAACGATCCTGTACGGAGCTGCCGGAAGCTTTAAGGCGGAAGTCGATGGATTGAAGGACGCGCTATTTCACCTCAAACGCATGCAAGCGGTGGGAGCTTTTTCGGTCAAAAGTTACAACCAACCTCGACGCGATCAGCGGCAACAAGTTCTGGCAGCCGCACGTGAATTAGGCATGATGGTTGTCCCCGAAGGGGGTTCCACATTCATGCACAACATGTCGATGATCGTCGACGGCCACACCGGCATCGAGCACACCCTGCCCGTCCAAACCGCTTATGACGACGTAATGGATTTGTGGCGAAATACCATGGTGGGATACACGCCGACGCTGTGCGTGGCTTACGGTGGCATTTCGGGAGAGCAATACTGGTACGAAGTCGATGACCTATGGTTGCATCCACGATTGCAATCCTTCGTCCCGCCGCACGTGTTGACACCTCGTTCGAAGCGCCGGGAAAAGTCACCGTTGGAAGATTACAACCACATCCGTGTCGCGGAAATCGCCAGGCAGGTTGTTGATGATGGCGGTCTGGTGCAAGCGGGAGGACATGGTCAGCTCAATGGTGTCTGCACGCATTGGGAGCTATGGAGCTTTGTGCAAGGCGGTATGACGCCGATGCAGTCCCTCAGGTGTGGAACATTGTATGGCGCAAAGTACTTGGGACTGGATGGCGACCTTGGTTCACTCGAAACCGGCAAGCTGGCTGACATTCTCGTGTTCGAATCGGGGACTGACCCCACATCGCGTATCCGCGACAGCGAACGCATTCAATACACGATTGCCAATGGCCGGATCTTCGATTCGGCGACCATGTCTGAATTGGACGGCGTGCCGGCACCCACGTTTTTCTGGAACCAAATGGGCTCAGGAATCAGCTTTCCGCTACCGGCCATCCCGGGATGCGGGTGCCAACGACCCGGCTGCGAAACACTATGGTAAGCCAGCATGGAATCAGATCGTCGGTTCAACCTGCGTCAGATCGTCGCGGCCATGTCAGTTGTGGCATTCGTTGAGATCGCTACAGCAGCGGCTGAAGAATTGACCGCTCCCGTCTCCATGCGGGATGGCACGACGATTGATACCTATATCAGCCTGCCAGGCGGCGACGGCCCATGGCCGGCCGTGCTCAAAAAGGGATATAGCATCACCAAGCGTGATGCTACCACATTCGTCGACGCCGGGTACGTTTATGTTTCTCAAGGAGTACGGCGCGGACCCGATCCGCACGGCATTTCGAAAAATGCACGTTTCTTTGCCGACGATCTCGACGGGTACGACACGATCGAATGGATTGCCCAACAGCCCTGGTCCGACGGCAACGTCGCCATGTGTGGCCCTTCGTATTGGGGGGCCACACAATGGCTTGCTGCCGCGAATGGAGATCCCGGCCCGCCACCACATTTGAAAGCGATCATTCCCAGCGTCATTAATCCCGATTTTTGGGACCGCTGCTACCGCGCTCATGGCGCCATGAATCTTTCCATGACCGCCATCAGCCGGGCATTCGATACGCAACAAGCAACATTCGACAACTATATGCATTTACCGCTCATCGAGATGGACACTGCGATCAGCGGTCGCGAAAACACGTTATGGAACGAATACGTTTTACATGGGCAATACGACGAATACTGGGCCTATATCGGCATGCGGGACAAGTTTCATCGCATCGAGATTCCGGTCTACATCTATGCCGGGTGGTGGGACTACTACTCGGGCGGATCGTTAAACTACTTCAACAAACTTCGGAGTTTGGAGAACGGAAACGAAGTTCGGGTATGGATCGACAATGCGGGACACAGGCAGATGCCGTTGCAGGAGTCGATCCGTTGGCTTGATTGGATCATCCGACGGCAGGACAACGGCTTCAAGAATGAACCGCCCATCCGATTATTCGTCCAAGGAACGGGTGAACAGCGGCTGTTCAAGAATTGGCCGCCTCGGGGAACTCAAGACACTAAATACTACTTGCATAGCCGGGACGGCTCCCGCATTGGTTCGCTTGACGCTGAATTGCCGACCGAGGAGCAGCCCACGACGTTTCACTACGATCCACAGAATCCCGTGCCGAGTATCGGCGGTAATGCCAATCATCGAGGGGTCAAAAAAACTCTGCGATCCGGCGCAATTCTCCGAGAGGGTTCTTTCGACCAAAGCGCGGTGGAAATGCGCGATGATGTGCTGATCTTCACAACTCCTGAGCTCGATAGGAATGT
>JANQRQ010000182.1 GCA_028284485.1 Planctomycetaceae bacterium
TGCCAGGAATGTCGGCTCCAATCCAATCCAGAATCGTCGGTAGCAGATCCATCTCGCTGACCAGTTCGTCGCTGACCGATCCGGGGGAAACGCCTGCCCCCTTGATCGCCAGCGGCACACGCAACCCGAGGTCGTACATCGTCATCTTGCCGTGCTGAATGGCCGGACCGTGATCTCCCATGAAGATGACCAACGTATTCGATTCCTGCCCCGATTGGCGCAACGCGGCGAGTGCTTCACCGATTCGTCCGTCCGCATTTTCGATGTGGGCCAGGTACTCCGCCCAGTCTTTGCGAACCACGGGCGTATCGGGGAGGAATTTCGGCACGTCGACTTCGTCCGGCGAAACAAATATCTCCGTGACGTCGCTATTCGGAAACGGCCGATGCGGCGCACTGATCGTGTGCAACAAGAACCATGGCTTCCCTGCTTTCTCCGCATTTTGCATAAACCGAAGCAATCCATTGCTGCGCCGCGGTATGAACTCCTCGTACGGGAACTTTCTATTCGGCAAGATGTGCAGCTTGCCGGTGACTCCCTGGTAATAACCTTGCTGTTGCAGCAATTCGGTGAGCGTGGGAAATTGATCGCGAATTCGATTCGTCCGATACAGCGGATGTGCCTTCTCCTCTTCCGTCACTTCACTGGCCGGCTTGAAATAATTGACCGTGTTGTTGAGTACGCCGTTGGTGTGGTTGTGTAACCCTGTATAAATCGCAGCCTTCGATGCTGAACAAACCGGATAGGCGACGAATGCTTCGCGGAACAGCATTCCCGCCTGAACGATTGAATCCATATGCGGCGTCTTCAAACCCGGCGTGCCGATAGCACCGAGGTGATAACCCTGGTCCTCGGTCAATAGAAACAAGATGTTCGGTTTCTCAGCAGCGGTGAGGCCCTGATTGGCTGTCGGGAATACCACAAAGCACACGATCAGAGTTGCAGCGAATCCGATTGTTTTCATGATGCCGGCCTATTTGATGCCACAGAAGTGTTGACGGTCTTCAGAATTCCATACGAGTCCATCTGCTGACAAATTGCAATCACATTTGCAATGTCGCCATGATCTCCGGTTCTGAATCCATCAATAGCAATTTCGTTCTCGTGCGTCAAAAGGCCGGTCTGAAGGAAACGCCCTGCACTCCTGCATCGACGCTCGATGGATGCGAGTCGACAAAATCCCGCGAAGCAACGGCAGGCTGTCGGCCGCGGATGGAGTGCGATATTCTATTGGAACCGGGAATAAAGTGGGACCCGATAGCAGGGCGCAATCGAGTCGAATAGGCATCCTATGTTGTTCGTTAAGACATAGAGAGCTTGTACGTGGTGTGGGCAATAAGCAGAATCGGCATCGGCCTCTGTATCGTTTCTGTGCTACTAGGGCTCGTGGCAGTTGGAAGCTTTTGGTTCGAACCCACGACGGACATCTTCGGTGTGGGTGAGATGTACGACGAATCGATCGAATCAATCAATGATGAAGTTCGAGAATCGCTTCATGACGGGCACACACTTCCGAAGACCCGATCAGAAATGCATCGAGAGAATGCTGCATTTGGATTGATCGTTTCCAGCATTCTGTTCTTATGCGGTGCTTCGTTCTATCTCACGTGCCGACCGAAGTGAAATGGAAATACGCGCCACCCGGTCACGGTGACAACGCACCGGATGCGCGATGACCAAATGACGGGGCATTATTGGGTCATCATGGGGACACGGTTTCGACGTTAGGTCCTCATTCCTGCACGAGTTGCACGAGTTCTACCTGCCACCAGACAAACCATGCTGTAGAATGGATTCCGGCAATGTCGGCGGATCGATTACCCGTTTGCAACTCCGCACATCTGCTCCAGCCCATGTACGAATCTGCGACACCCAAAAGATGGCTAGTCCTTGGCCTGCTGTTGGCAGCAATTGCGATCTACGGCGCATACAAAGGAGGCCGGCACCCGCTGAATCCTCCTATTGATGCGTTAATCGTGAAGAGCCACATGACAAAAGCCCAGTTGCAGTCCGGCAACCCTATTACGAACAGCATCGGTATGATTCTCGTGCCGATTCCGGCGGGGGAGTTCATGATGGGGGCTCCCAATTCCGACGACGATGCAGTCGATGCTGACAAGCCCCAGCACCGTGTCAGATTGACCAAGCCGTTCTATATTCAGGCAACGGAAGTGACCCGGCAACAATGGCTCACGGTAATGGGGAGTCGTCCCTGGCGACCGATCGAAGAATATTTGCTGGACGTACCAATGATTGGAACACCGATCGAAAGTGACGATGTGGCTGCGGAAGGAATTACTTGGAGTGATGCGGTCGAATTCTGTCGCGAATTGAGTGATAAAGAGGGAGTTACGTATCGGTTGCCGACGGAAGCGGAATGGGAATTCTGCTGCCGTGCAGGAACAACGACACGTTACTCTTTCGGGGACGATACGGGGCTACTGAACGATTACGCGTGGTGGGGTGGTCTGGTGCTTTTTGACGAAAGCAGCGCCGCCGGCGAAGTCTACCCGCATCGCGTTGCCCGAAAGAGCCCCAACGCGTGGGCACTCTTTGACATGCATGGCAACGTCTCCGAATGGTGTGCCGATGCTTTGGACCTCGAGGCATACCACTCGCGTGGTGAGATTACGCTTGATCCGTTCGTCAAAGAAGCCCCGGGAGACATTCTTGGACTGGCTCGCGTACTTCGAGGTGGGTCCGTAGGGAATGAAACGCATGAACTGCGGTCCGATTACCGGATGGGTTGGGAACCAGACTTGTCATTCCCTCATCGCTGTGGTTTCCGTGTCGTGCGAGAATTTGAATAGCTTCGGTAATTGCATAGTCGCGCAATGACCAATTTACACGCTATCATTTGGTCATCGTTGATCGCAATTTAAAGCCGAAGTTGGCACCCTGTGACGGGGTCGAAAAGAAATCGGCATGTCCCCCGGCGCTACAAGCCGTAGAATGAATTGGGCCACGTTGGCCAGCGCTTAGTGCCCGAATGCCGGCACGCCGCTGAAGGTTGTCCAAACTAGTGCACGGAGGGCAACCGCGAACTGCTTTTTTGTGTCGATGCCGATGCAGCGACGAACGGGCGAATCACACCCAGTCGTTCAATGAATTCAAAGCTTGCTCTCACGGACCAGTGGATGGTGCCAGCAGCGGAACGCCCCAGCAAACCGGTAGACGGCATCAAAGGGCGTTTCTATTACCTCTTGCCCAGCATTTTTTAGAGCCTTGCTCAATTGCGGCAGGTCGGTGTGGATCATGATCGTTTTCTCATCGAGGACCAAACCGTTGCACCCCAACATTTCTTTCGCTTCGACATACGGTAATTCGATTAGATCCCAGTCCTTCAGGAACGCCGGAAGGCCACCGACGAAAGCTTCTTTGCAAATGATCGCCAGGCCCTCCCTGGGCGTCGCCAAGCAACAATCAAGATGAAGGAATTTCTTCGTTAACTTGACCTCGTGGACGCGATAATCGGCCCCCAAATATTGCTGGAGCCACTGAACACCAGCACTGTTGCTGGCGTTGCCTGAAACGCCGACGTAGATGTCCCGGCCAACAAGAAACGTGTCCCCTCCCTCGAGAAACGGACCCGGTCCCCAGTTACCGTCTGCAGCTTCTGGGGTCGGGGGTTCGGGCGGCATCGAGACCACTTGGGCGTTGCTGTTGGCGAGTCGGTCTGCCAATGCGCGGCGAATCCCGAATCGCTCCCGTCGCCTGAGTGGAAAGAACTGTCCGGTTTCAATGAATCGGTTCCCGATCACGAGCATCGGATCGCGAGGATAGAACTGGATCACGCTGGCCGGAAAGATGTTATCCAGATACTTCTGCTCGTCATGGGTACATCGCTCGGGGCGGTGAACAGTTACGCCGCGTTCCTCAAGGATGGCAATCGCAGCGTCCATCTGCTGCTTCGCCTTTTTGTAGAGGTGTGGATCTGCCTCTTCAAACGGTTTGCCGAGATTCGCCTCCCAGAGCTTGATGCCTTCAGTCGGAGCGTAGTTGTAGACGTTTTTAGGCAGCGAGGTGGGAATCGTGAAATACGGGATTCCACAAACAACTTCCTTCTACGCACCCCATTCGTGGTGTACTTGGACCATTTTGTTTTGCTTTCTCGAATGGGTCTCAGCGGATAGTTGAGGCGCAATTTCTCCTGTCAACGCCACCGCAGCCGAAGTCGCCGTGGCGGTTTTTATGAAGTCCCGTCGGTTATGGTTGGGCTGATTCACAAGATTGGTCCTCGAACGTCAGGGGGTGTTTATCTTTGGGGCGGCTCAGCCTGGAACGGACATACGGCGGATTATAGGCTGAAGCTTAGAATTGAACAGTGCTGCAATTCCAATCGGAAAAGCTGAACAACGGCCACGACCCGACCAACCCAGCACTCAAGCTCTCGATTCGCGGGTGGCCCTTGAAAGATTCTTTCGGGGCCGACGGAATCGGCAAGAGGCACTGGAGCCAACCCACGAGCATGATACCAATTGATGCGGTCCGAACCTCGCGATGACTAAATAGCGCCAGTCATTTGGACATCGCGAAGCGTCCGTCCGTAGCAAAGGGCAGCCGAAGAAGCCATGGACACGAAACAGTAACGCGAATATCATGAGTTCTGCTGCCGAAACATTCGTTCGTTAGTGTGGCCCATCCATTAACAATGAATCATTCTCGAACCACACAATTCGTCTTCAGACCGAACCGAGTCGCCATCTTCACGTTGTTGGCAATGCTGGTTTCCCAGGGACTGGCCAAAGAGACCTCGGTCCACGTTGCGCAGTTTGAAAGAGAAATGCAGCCTTTGTTGAACAAATACTGCATTCATTGTCACGGCCCGGAGAAGCAGAAGGCTGACTTGCGTTTGGACACGTTGAACCGCGATCTTGTGAATGGACCGGATGCTGAGATGTGGCAGGAGGCGCTGGACCTGATCAACGTCAGCGAAATGCCGCCCGCCGAAGCTCCGCAGCCGACCGCAGATGAGCGGCAAGCTTTGGTCAGTGCTCTCACTCGGGAATTGCGGCGCGCGATGGAGGCTGAACGTTCGAGCGGCGGGCGCAACGTGATGCGGCGGTTGACGGCATACGAGTACAACAACACCCTGCGAGATTTGCTGGGATTGGATTTGGACTTCGCAGATGATCTTCCGCCGGAAGGTTCGGCGGAAGAAGGTTTCAAAAACAACAGCACAGTTCTTGGTACTTCGGCGCTTCATCTGGAATATTTCGAGCGCATAGCGCGTTCAGCATTGGAACGGATCATCCTTGCGCCGGAGGAAAAGCCGACAGAGTACTTTGTGCGCATCGAGCCGGAGAAAGGGTATGCCAGTTATTTGAAGCAACAGAAGGCAGAGGCGGAGCTAGCCAAAGTCGCGACAGAACAAGCCGCTACCAATGCGAACCCGAAAAAGAAACGCCAGCGCCGGCCAAAAAAACCCGCCATCAGTTACAACTTCAGTGCCAGCGATTTTGACAGGACAGACAATCTTTTACGCGGAATGT
>JANQRQ010000185.1 GCA_028284485.1 Planctomycetaceae bacterium
TCAACGGTGCCAAAGCGTACCGCGAAAAGTTTGCCCACGAGGGTATGGGGATATTTGACGATCCATTGCTGCCCGCCAGTCCACGCACCCGAATGATACTAGAAAACGACAAATGGATAGCTTACGACGTCGTGCTGGATGTTTTCCAGGACCTTATTGCGTGGGGCGTGCTGGTCGTTCCGAAAGACATTCGCGATGGCGAGCGGCGCCCGGTGGTTGTCTGCCAGCATGGGCGCAACGGTGTTCCCCGCGACACGATTGACCACGATTCGACTGCCTACAATCACTTTGCGGCTCGTCTTGCCGAACGAGGCTTTGTCACGTTTGCACCGCACAACCTGTACCGAGGCGAGGACCGATATCGCTGGCTCGACCGAAAGGCGAACACGGTCAAAGCGACGTTGTTTTCATTCATTATCGCACAGCATGACCAGATTCTGCGCTGGCTGGAAACGTTGCCATTCGTCGATGGCGAGCGAATCGCGTTCTACGGCCTGAGTTACGGGGGCGAAACGGCCGTCCGCGTGCCAACGATTCTGGAAAAGTATTGCCTGTCAATTTGTTCGGGCGACTTCAATCAATGGACGCGAAAAATTGCGGCCACCGATCAGCGGTTTAGTTTTATGAACACGATCGAATGGGAAATGCCGTATTGGAATTTGGGGCATACGTTCGACTACGCCGAAATGGCCTACTTGATGGTTCCCAGGCCGTTCATGGTGGAGCGGGGCCATCATGATCGTGTTGGTCGCGACCGCTGGGTGGCTCACGAGTACGCCAAAGTACGGTGGCTTTACACTCAGCTTGGCTTGGCTGATCGGACGGCGATCGAGTTCTTTCAAGGGGGACACAGCATCAACGGCGAGGGAACATTCGAGTTTCTGCACAAACATCTCGATTGGCCGCCGCCGGGGGAATAAGCTCTGCCGCCATGGAATTGTTTAGAATCCCCAGATCAACGAAGCCCAATAGTCGATGTTGTTCTTTCGATCCCCCTCGGAGGGCGTGCTGTCGAATCGATCGAAGGCGCTGATGGAAAACTTGAGGTCGTTTTCGCGACTGACGGTGTACTCCCAGCCGGCTCGTGCGTTGATGCGATAGCTATCGGCTTGGCCGACATCGGGATACAAGACGGCCCGTAACCAAAATTTTTGGTTTTCCGTGATTTGCTTCTCCATTAAGGTTCCGACAAAGCCTTCCGGCTTCCAATCTTGGTCGGATCCTTGGAATTCCTTTGAGGTACCGAAGCCGACCAATCCTCGGACCGTTCGCGTGTCGGTTTCTTCAAACGTGTAAATACCGCCCGCGTGGAGGCCCAATCGGGACCTGAAACTTTCGAGGCCGTCGTACTCGAACCATTTGTCGAAAAACCATCCCCAAGGCGATTGGGGGATATCATGAACGTAGCGGCCGAGTGAATAGAAGCGGTCCTTGGTCACCTCGGTTTCGTCACGCGAAAACAGGTAGTCGATATCAATCGTATAGGTGTCCAAACCGACTTTTCGCGTGCCGTCCAATCCAACGACGAGATTCAAGTTTCGGCTGTTCCCTTCCGCACCATTCAATCCGATTTCAAAGCCACCATCCCAGCCGGGATCGTGCTGGCATTGGCAATTGGACTGGGAAAAATTGCATTGCAAACAGTGGCCCGTTTCGGTCTGGCCGGAGCCATCGATTACCTCGGCGACGTTGGCAACCGTGACAGTGCCTGGTTCTTGGTCAGCATTGGCCGTTTCTTCGCTGCTCGTCGCCTCTTCAGAGAGCAGGGGGCCAGGCAATGTGCATTGTATGAGCAGAATCATGAACGACAGCCGCAAGAACCTACGTAAGTGCATGATGGAATTGGCCTTGAGTCCTAAGCAATGTGGTGGTTACGTAGTCGGCAGATTACGGACAATCCTACCTGTTGATCGGATCGTTACGTTCGGAGTATTCAGATCATTCGGCAGATCACATAGTTTTGCCCTATTTGCCCTATTTTAACTCTGGCTTGATTGATAGTGCGAGAAGGGATCAGATGTTGCTGTCACGCTTTGACTGGCCACCTGCCGCGAGGTCACTTTCGGGAAGTAGTCCGGCAAGGTTCGGTCAAGGATTCGATCGCAACTTTGAGACGTCAGGAACTTGCGCCCTCAATGGTTCAATCGATGTGTCCCGAATCGACATTGACTGCAGGGATAATGTCGGAGGTTCGCGGAATCCATTGCGGCAGCGTTTTTCTGCGCAAGATGTTCGCACCGGTTCAAATCCTCGAAGGTGCTTTGGAATTCTCGGTTCATTTCGATGGCCCTATTTGAGTTGGCATTTCGCGCAACGAGCTGCATTGCAATGGATGCCGAAGTGTGCGCGACTGGCATCGGCACTAGGCGAACCCATTCAATCTTTCCTATACTTTGCCGCGTCTTGTGATGGCGGGGGCGATGTGTGTTGGCACAACCCCGCTGCGGCCAATTCGAAAAAGTAGGATGCGTGCTGGCACGCACCAATTGGGACCCATTCAGCAAGTGATCAGGAGAAGCATCGGGCATGGCGGCTAAAGCGAAGAACGCATTGGGAGTCACTCGCGAAGAAGATTATTCGGAATGGTATCAGCAGGTCATCCGAGCGGCCGATCTCGCTGAGGTTTCTCCGGTACGCGGCTGCATGGTGATTAAACCCTGGGGTTATGCGATCTGGGAGAACATCCAGGCAGTGCTCGACCGCATGTTTAAAGAGACTGGGCACGAGAACGCCTACTTTCCATTGTTCATCCCCATGAGCTATTTGGAAAAAGAGGCGGAGCACGTTGAGGGATTTGCCAAGGAATGTGCGGTCGTAACGCACCATCGCTTAGAGCCGGGATCGGAAGGAGGCTTAGTGCCGGCCGGTCCGTTGGAAGAGCCGCTGGTCATCAGACCGACGAGCGAAACGATGATCGGCACGCTATACGCCAAGTGGATTCAATCGTGGCGCGATTTGCCGATCAAGATCAATCAATGGGCCAATGTCGTGCGTTGGGAAATGCGAACGCGTTTGTTTTTGCGCACCGCAGAATTCTTGTGGCAAGAGGGACATACGGCACATGCGACCGAAGAGGAAGCGTGGGAAGAGACTCGGTTGATGCTCGACGTGTATGCCGACTTTGCTGAGAACTACATGGCGATGCCGGTGATTAAGGGAGAAAAGACAGCGGGGGAGCGATTTCCCGGCGCGGTCTCGACGATTTCCATCGAATCGATGATGCAGGATCGCAAAGCGCTGCAGGCGGGGACGTCGCATTTCCTGGGGCAGAACTTTGCTCATGCGCAGGAAATCAAATTCCAGAATCAGAATGAGGAAGAAGTTTACGCCTGGACCACTTCGTGGGGTGTTTCCACACGGCTAGTTGGTGGCGTGATTATGACGCACAGCGACGACGACGGGTTGGTTTTGCCACCCCGACTTGCGCCGAAGCACGCGGTGATTTTGCCGATCTATCGCAATGACGACCAGCGTGGCGAGGTTCTGCAATACTGCGACGAAGTGAAGGCCGAACTGGAATCGCAGCTCTATGACGGCTCGCCCGTGCGTGTGGAAATCGATGATCGAGACATTCGTGGTGGAGAAAAGAATTGGCAGCACGTGAAACGCGGTGTGCCGTTGCGATTGGAAATCGGGCCCAAAGATATTGAAAAAGGGGGCGTCTTCGTCGGTCGGCGAGATACGGGCGAGAAGGGCCCTCACAACCGGAAGGAATTTGTGGCCAACATCGCCCAAACGTTGACCGCCATGCAAAACGGGTTATTTGACAAGGCGTGTGCCTTTCGCGACGAGCACACCCGGCAGATCGACGACCTTGAGGAGTTCAAAGCGTACTTTACGCCCAAGAACCAAAAGAAGCCGGAAATTCACGGGGGCTTCGCAGTTTGTCACTTCCACGAGGATCCCAGTGTGGAAGAGTTGCTAAAGAAACTCAAAGTGACGATTCGCTGTATTCCGCTCGACGCCGAAGAGGAGGACGGCAAATGCATCTTCACCGGCAAGCCGAGCAAAAAGCGTGGAATCTTCGCGAAGGCGTATTAGGATTTGAAACGGCTGTGCTCACTTTTTGCAGCGACTAATCGCCCAGCGTTTTGGCAACGTCCGTGCGGTAGGCGGTCATGCCGGGAACGAATCCAACGAGTGACGCCAGGATAATCAGCGCCGGAATCAGAACCAATTCCAGCGGTTCAAATCCATAGGGGTCGATCAGCAAACCGCTGCGGGCTTCGACGATGGGTGCTGCAATGAAGACCAAACCGTGTCCCATGAGCACGCCCAGCAGGCCACCCGTAAAGCAAAGCAGGACCGACTCGCTGAGAATAATGGAAAACACAGTGGCCCGCCGTGCCCCGAGTGCCCGCATAATGGCGATTTCTCGCCGACGATCAGCCATCGAGTTGTAGATGCTGACGAAGATGCCAACGCCCGACACGACGATAATCAGCGCAGTGAGCACGACAAAGATCCTCCGAACGTTCCCGACAATGTTTTCCATAAGCCAGGAGATTTCCCGGATGGGATTCACCGCCTGCGCCTGAATGCCTTCGTTCATTTCGGCTTGGAACATCGGCGTCATGATCGGCTTTTTCGTTCGGACGAGGATCGCGGTGACTTCCTTTTGGGCTTCGTGAATACCGTGATGATGATGTCCATCATCCGAGTGGTGGTCGTGACTATCTTCTTCGTCGATCATTTTTTGCAATGCTTGTTCGTCGACTTCTTCGCCGAAGAATTCCGCCTCGCGTCGCACTGCTTCTCCGAGCGGTTTGTCGTGGCCGTCGATCAGGTAGAAACCGTCAATATGGACGAACACGGTCTTGTCATCGGGCGTTCCTGTGCGCCCCAGAACTCCGACGACGGTGAATTCCTCATCGTGTACATGGTCGTCGGTTCCCGCATGCACCATTTTGAATTTTGAACCTTCATCCCAGCCGTTTTGTCGGGCGACGGTCGAGCCGATAATGGCATGAAACGGATCCCGCATCAAATCGCCCTTGATGCCGAACTTCTTGCCTGGCATGTACTCGACAGTGAAGTACTGCGGAATCGTCCCGACAATCGGAAAGGCATTCAGCTCGGTGCGGTCTCCCAATGCGACGGGGATCGCGATTCCGACGCGTGGGTCTTCCTTGAGTTCGCGGTAGAAGCGGTAAGGGAGATTCTCGATGGGCTGGCTGACTCGGTAAATCGTATTGAGGACGAGCTGCAGTTTGGCACCTTTCGGGCCGACGACCAAGTCGTATCCCGTACCACTGCGGCGGAACATGTCATCGACCAAACCGTAGATCACTAACACTGTCACCATGAGCATGACACCCAAGGCGACACTCAATGCCGTTAGCGACGATGCCAATGCGCGCTGACGGATACTCTTGTAGGCGATCGTCAGCAGGTTCATGGGGCTTCTCCTGGTTTATTGAAATCGTGCAGTTGCTCGACTCGCCCGAATTGCGATGCAACCTCGGGAGAGTGAGTGACCAACAGCAGGGAGACGTTTCGTTCCGAACAGGCGTCTCGAATCAGTTGCAGCACGTTGTTTTGATTAGCAGTGTCGATACTGGCCGTCGGTTCGTCCGCCAGAAGCAAGGCCGGGCTATTCGCCAGGGAGCGTGCTACGGCCACACGCTGCTGTTCGCCCACCGAAAGTTGTCCCGGCCGGTGATGCAAACGTTTCTCTAACCCGACACGGTTAAGTAACTCGGTTGCGTCTTGGCGACTGCATTTCCCGCCGGCGAAACTCATGCCGAGTAGAACGTTTTCTAACGCGGAAAATGCCGGTAGTAGATTAAATGTTTGAAAGACAAATCCAATGTGTTCCGCCCGAAAGCGATCTCGGGCCGGCTCGGGAAGGCCAGCGATATTAAATCCGTTGACCAAAACGCTGCCGGAATCGGGCGAGGTAATTCCTGCCACGACATTCAGCAATGTCGTTTTTCCACCGCCACTGGCGCCGACTAACGCGACCTGTTCGGCATCGGAAAGTTGAAACCTGTCAATGGCGAGGACCGGCAGTTTTCGTCCGCCCGGTTCGATGTAGCTCTTGCGAATGTCGTTCAATTCCAGCGACATCGGTGACCTCGTTTGTTGTTGCAGTATGTGCCGTTTCGCTTTGGTCGTTTAACAGAGTTCAGCTAAGAATCCGCACTATTCGGAGCGAGCATGATTCTTCTCGCAATCGGTCGCATCGAGTGCGGTTCAGCGGACCCGGTTGGTCGGACCGCACACGAATGTTATTGACTCGAGCCTTTTACGACAATCGCGGATCGATTGTGGGAACTCATTCTTCATTTTTCCAAGCGGCATCGCCGACCAATTTGACAAATCGGCAGGAACAGAGCTTTTTACCGGTCATCATGCCGTCCTGGAGATGAATCAGCTCCAAGGTTTGTGAAAATTCGTCACCCACCGGGATGACCAGCCGACCCGAGTCGGTGAGTTGTTCCACCAGCGGGGGAGGAATATCGGGAGCAGCCGCCGTCACAATGATGCTGTCAAATGGGGCGCACGCCGGCAGTCCCAATGAGCCGTCACCGTTGTGGAATTCAACATTCTCGATTCCCAGCGAACCGAGTCGGCCTTGTGCTGCCGTGGAGAGTTCCGCCAGACGTTCGATGGTGAAAACTGTTCCAGCAAGCTGTGCTAAAACCGCCGTTTGGTAACCACTCCCCGTACCGATTTCGAGAATTGTTTCATGGCCGGTCAAAGCGAGGGCTTCGGTCATGAGTGCCACGATGTACGGCTGGCTGATCGTTTGGCCCAATCCGATGGAAAGCGCGGTATCTTCGTAGGCCATCTCAACCGAATGCTGGGGGACAAACAGGTGACGCGGCGTGTGCTCGATCGCATCGAGGACGCGCGTATCGGCGATACCACTGTATTCGAGTTTTCGTCTTAATTGCTGTTGTTGTTGCTCAATCGTCATGCTCATTACAGCGTATTACGCTGACTTATGGCCGCGAAAATCGCGTTTGTTCTATGATACCTGGCTCCCACGAGCCAGAAACGACCACAAGAAAAAGTAAACCGCACTAGCATATCGATTGCTGGCAAAATTTGGAGCGTTTAGAACGAGGCGAGTTCGTCGCTGGATTTGGCGGAATCTTGCGGCTCGCTTTTTGATTGGCCAGGTTGCCAGTCAATCAGTTTCAGTTCGACTGTTTCACGACCTCGGAAGCTATTAATGCCCGGGGCAAAACTGATCGAAATCGGGCCGTTGGTTTGCGCGATCTCGTCCGCCCAGTCGCCACGTCCAAAGGCAACGGCACGCATGACGGTTCCGTAATGGCGGACCATCAGCGAGAGATGCCGATCGCCGCCCCCCATGCGCTTCGGCGGCTCGGCCATGTCAACTCGCGTCGCCGCGAAAACTGGACGGGCATTACTTCGTCCAAACGGGCCCAATTTGTCAATCTCGCGAACCGCTCTGTATGTCAAGTCGGCCAGGCGGACCTCGGCATCCACCTGGAGTTCCAAATCTTGACGAGTCACCGTATGGTTCTCGTCGACATAAGCGCAAAAGTCCTTGCGGAAGTCGTCGATCGACTCTGCGGCGATCCGCAGCCCCGCCGCCGCTTTGTGTCCACCGTACGTCAGCAGCTTGTCGGCGCAATGGACGAGGCCAGAATGCAAATCGAATCCTGCAAATGAGCGGGCCGAACCCTGGCCGACGTCGTCCTGTTGATTGAAAGAGATCAGAATCGCCGGTTTTTCAAACTGTTCGGCCACGCGATTGGCCACAATTCCAATCACGCCCGGGTGCCAATCCGAGTGGGCCAAAACCAAAGCCGATTCTTCCTGCCATTCGGGATTTTGTTCGACCAATTCCTTGGCTTGCTTGAAGATTTTGCGTTCGACCTGCTGCCGGTTTTTATTTAGTTGATCGAGGTAGTCGGCCAGCGATTGTGCTCGCTCTCGATTCTCGGTGGTCAGCAAGTCGACAGCGAGTCGGGCCTGCCCCAGCCGTCCTGCGGCATTAATGCGAGGTGCAATGGCAAACGCGATATCTTCGGCGACAAACTGTTTGTTGCGATCGATGCCCGCAACCTTCATCAGGTATTGCAGGCCGATCGAAGATCGTTCTTGAAGGCTGCTCAACCCATATCGGACAAGGACGCGGTTCTCGCCCACCAGCGGCACGACATCGGCTACCGTACCGATAGCCGCCAGCCCCACCGCGCCCATCAAATAATTCTTCATGACAGGAGTCGCTTTTCCGTCGTCGCCCAAGTGCTGGCAAATGCCCCAGGCGAGTTTGAAGGCGACCCCCGCACCGCAGAGATCGGCAAAGGGATAGTCACTTCCCGGTAACTGGGGATGCACCAGGCAGGCGGCCTCCGGTAATTCGGTGTCGAATTGATGATGATCGGTAATGATCAGTTCCAACCCGAGTTCCCGCGCCAACTGGGCTTCGCCGCTACTGGTAATGCCACAATCAACCGTAATAACAAGCCTGTGGGGATCCTGCTCGTGAAGTTCACGGATGGCATCGCAGTTTAGTCCGTAGCCTTCTTCCAGTCGGTGCGGAATGTAGTAGTCGACCGTTGCGCCGGCGAGTTTCAAGCAACCGAGCAGTATGCTGGTCGCCGTAACGCCGTCGACGTCGTAATCGCCGTAAATGGTGATCCGACGATTCTGCGAAATGGCGTTGGTGATGCGGTCGACGGCCTCTTCAATGCCCGGCAGAGAGGACGGTTCGTGCAGGTCGACCAAGCGGGCCAAAAGAAACTCATTGGCATCCTCAGAAGAGGTATATCCACGGGCCACGAGAACTTGGGCGACCAACGTCGAGAGATTGAGTTCCTGGGCCAGCTTGCGGACCTGCGATTCGTCGTGTGTGGCGAATCTCCAAACTCTAGGCATGATTAAGCTTTCGTCAGACTCCATTCCACAGGACGGCCGATTTCGGCCTGACGATGCTCGCGCCTTCGAGCGTGGCTGGATACCGCGGCCGGGGCATCGTCATTCATCTGTTCGGCAGGGCATTACACCATACGATTTCGCGGGAGTCAAAGGGGCCGGCGTTCAGCCACCGATAATCGCGCGAGAACCGGAGCGAACCGTTGTGATCGTTTTCGCCTCACACTAAACTGATGCACGTATATTACGTTCGTGAGCCGCATGGGAACTGGCACAAAGCCGGCATCGCCGAAACCGGCGAACCGAGAGCCAAACGTGGAATCGAGTCGGCTCGGGACGACCGCTGTTGCCCAAATCGCTCATCCCATTGGACTTAGGCGGTTCTTGAAGCCTGTGGGTGTCGCCCAGAAAGTAAGAATTCGATGAAACACGTTTTGTCGGCGCTGGTCATGAACCAGCCCGGCGTTCTGGCACATATCTCCGGAATGCTGGCATCTCGCGCCTTTAACATCGATAGCTTGGCTGTCGGAGAAACCGAAAACTCCGAATTCTCACGAATCACATTTGTGGTCAGTGGTGACGATCGCGTTTTGGACCAAGTCCGCAAACAACTGGAAAAGATTGTCACAGTCGTCCGCGTACTCGATTTTTCCAATCAAGAGTTTGTGGAACGCGATCTCATGTTGATGAAGGTCAGCAGTTCCAACGGACAGCGCAGCGAGATTCGAGAGTTGGTCAATATTTTTCGGGGGAAAATTGTCGATGTCAGCCCGGAACACGTCATGATTGAGATTTCCGGACAAGAAGGGAAAATCGAGGCGTTTATCAATCTGATGCGTCCCTTTGGCATTCTGGAACTCGTCCGGACGGGGCGCATCGCGCTGTTGCGCAGCAACGATCCGGAGACGGAAACAGAAAACGCTGCCGGCGATGCACCCAATGAGTGACACCGACTGAAGAATAGAGTCTTTACATCAACCAACGGAAACGAGAAACGAATTATGCCCGCCAGAGTTTTTTATGACGACGATGCAGATCTTGCGCTGCTAAAAGACAAGACGATTGCCATTTTGGGATACGGTAGCCAAGGACACGCTCAGGCGCAGAACTTAAAAGACAGCGGCTGCAATGTGATCATCGGCCAACGCAAGGGGAGTGCCAATTACGATTTGGCAGTAAGTCACGGATTCGATCCGTTGCCATTGTCCGATGCGACGAAAGCCGGAGATTTGGTCAATATCCTGCTACCCGACGAGGTGCAGGGGGACTTGTATCGCGAACAAATTAAACCGAATCTGAGTCAGGGCAATCTGCTCTTGTGTTCTCACGGGTTCAACATTCACTTCGGACAGGTGATTCCCCCAGACGGTGTCGATACGGCGCTGGTGGCCCCCAAAGGCCCGGGACATTTGGTGCGCAGTGAATATGTCGGCGGCGGCGGAGTGCCGTCTCTGATTGCCATGGGGCCGAACGCTTCTGAAAACTCACGACAACTGGCGTTGGCATACGCGAAAGGGATCGGAGGAACCCGAGGCGGCGTTATTGAAACGACCTTTGCCGAGGAAACCGAAACCGACCTGTTCGGGGAACAGGTGGTGTTGTGTGGCGGAGTCAGCGCTTTGGTCAAGGCGGCATTCGAAACCTTGGTCGAAGCGGGCTATCAGCCGGAAATGGCCTATTTCGAATGTATGCACGAACTCAAACTGATCGTTGATTTGTTCTACCAAGGCGGTTTGAACTACATGCGTTACAGCGTTTCGAATACCGCGGAATTCGGCGACTACACTCGCGGACCGCGTATTGTCAGCGACGAAACAAAAGCCGAAATGAAGAAGATTCTCTCCGAAATCCAGCAGGGGCAATTTGCCAAAGAATGGATCTTAGAGAATCGCGCCAACCAGCCGACGTTTCAGGCGTGCCGCCGACAGGATCGGGAACATCTGATCGAACAGGTGGGCCGGCAACTGCGCAGCATGATGACCTGGATCGACTCGAAGGAAGTTTGAGAAAGCGATCGAAAAAGCGGGTCCTACTGAAATCGGGCAGTTTTCTTAGCGAAGCTGTGAACCAATAATCTTAAGGTGCGTCAGATCCATTGGTGCCACCAGGCTCCGCGATCTGTCAGGGTTTATTGTGTCCGATGTCGTCATTGTTTTCCCGATTGGATAATCGGGACAGGTAGTAGCCGTTGTCGAGCGAATCTTCTTTACCGCTGTACCGCAGTCACTCTCGTTCCTTCGAGACGAACAAGTTTGTCTACCCGGTCCTGTCCCGGCGTAGCAAAGGAATCTCGATCGGTATCAACCTCAATCCGGACAAGATCTGCAATTTTGATTGCATCTACTGCCAGGTCGACCGCCGGAGTGAGGCCGAAACGCGATTTGTCGAACTCGACCAATTGACGTCCGAGATTGACGACATGCTGGCATTGGTGACGAGCGGCGAAATCTATCAAACAGATTCATTTCGTACGGTGCCGGCCGAACTGAGGCGATTAAACGACTTGGCGTTTTCGGGCGATGGCGAGCCGACGACGTACAAAAACTTCGATCGCATCGTGCAATCTGTTGCGGAGATCAAGACCCGCCGTCAGCTCGATGATGTCAAAATGGTGTTGATCAGCAATGCCACGATGTTTCATCGGCCGAATGTGCAAAAGGCACTATCCATTCTCGATAAGAACAACGGTGAGATTTGGGCTAAGCTCGAAACCGGTACTGAGGAATACTACCGGCTGATCGAACGGACAACGATTCCCTTTCAGCAAGTCCTCGACAATATTGCCGATGCCGCTCGAAGACGCCCCTTGGTTATCCAAAGCTTATTCATGCGCGTGCATGAAGAGCCGCCGTCGACTGAGGAAATCGAAGCCTACTGCAATCGACTAAGCGATATTGTCTCGAGCGGCGGGCAAATCAAGTTGGTTCAGGTTTACACGGTTGCCAGACAGCCGGCAGAAAGCTTCGTTGCCCCGCTACCTGATTCCGCCGTCGATGCCATCGCCGAACGCATCAAACAACGAACGGACCTTTCGGCAGAGGTCTATTACAGCGGCACATGAAACGTTTTGGTGCTATCGATCGGGTTTGAAATTTTCGGCTGAAACGGCAGTGTTGACGGGGTATTAAGAGTCGCCCAGCTCTCGTCGCAGTGCTTCGAGTTCTTCGTCGATTTGTTGGGCCCGAGCATCGTCGATCGTTGCTGTGTCTTCGGAACTATCGGCCGCTGCGGTGTCTGCCAGCCCATCACCGTCGCTTTGAGCATCCATTTCCTTTTGTTTTCGCTGTGCTTCAGCCAAGCGGGCTTCCAGGGCGCGCTGTGTGGTCATGAGATGCTCCTGCGTGGCGATGGCGGCAGCATACTGTTGCTGAAGCCCCGCAACTAAATCATCGATTTCCTTTTTACGGATGAGTGCCAACCTCGCCTGATTGTCGTTTCCGTCGGTCAGTTCCTGCTTGGCTTTGGCCGTCCAATGGTCGATCCGCTTCTTATGTTCAGATAATTCCTCTTTGAGTTTTGCAGCATTGGTTGTTGCTGTCGCCACACTGCGTTTGGCACCGGCGAGCCCTTCTTCCATCTCGGCGACGATTTCTTTGATGGCCGCATGCGGGTCGTCTGCTTCACTCAAAAGCCGAGTCAGACTGCAAGTCACGATGTCCGTGAGCCGGCTGAAATAGCTCATTTCTCTCTCCGGTCCGTAAAAAAACTAATTCTGTGTTTCACTCGGATTGGTCACTCCGTGAGCCAGCAGCTTTTCGCGTAGCTTTTCTCTGGCGAGCCTCAGGCGACTCTTCGACGTCGGCAGCGAGGTTTCCATGGCGTCGGCCACTTCCGATAGGGAGAGGCCCGCATAATGGTGAAGTGTAAACGTCAGTCGCTGCTCTTCCGGGATCTCATCGAGCAGCGAATCAACGAGACGAATCAACTCGCGCTGATCGGCTAAGTCATCTGGGCTTAGCACTTCCGATGCCAAGCGTCTTAGCGCGTCGGTGTCGTCGTCGAATTTGCCTAGGGACGCTTTGACCAGCGCGTCGTTCGACTGCTTGCGGACGTTATCAATCAACAGGTTACGACCAATTCGGTACATCCAACCGCGAAATCGCCCGACTGGCAGGTAGTTCCAGGCTTGGTCGTAGACCCGCAGCAAAGTCTCCTGGGCGAGATCTTCCGATTGCTGAATATCGCGTGAATTTCGGAAGAAGAACCCAACCAACGGCCCGTGATGGGACTCGACGATTTCATCGAATGCTCGTCGATCGCCGTTTTGCAGGCGGACCATTCGTTGATCGTCTTCCGTCACCCCGTATTCCTCCCCAGGCGTTGAAGTCCATTGCGTTGATTGGTTGACCGAACGTACATTCTACCTAATATAACCGCGGGATGTGAGGTCAAGCGAACCCTGAATACTGTCGAAGCGATATGCTTTCCGATCACGAACAATTGGTCAATCTGGAATATGGGAGTTCCGGTCGTTTTTCCTGCCGGCAAGACTCCCGGACGATTGTCGCGTCGCATCATGGCCCGCGTCCCAATCCGCATTTTGTAAACGATTTGCGCGAGGCGCTTCGTTCGCCGCTGCAATTTCCACCGTTGGATCAAGCCGTTGTTCCGGGTGACCGCGTGGTTTTGGTCATTGACCGCTTCACGCCTGAAGCGGCAGCCATCGTTTCGGAAGTTTGGCGGATTCTCGAAAGCCGACAGATCAATCCGCGCGACGTCAGCATCCTGCAGCCGGTGGAGCTCGACGGGGGAACTCTTCCCGATCCGCGGTGTGAACTGCCCGAAGACATTCGACAAGAGGTGCACTGGGAGATTCACGACTCCACCGATGAGGAGCATCGCAGCTACCTGGCAACGACATCCGAGGGAGAACGCATCTATCTAGCAAAGCAGGTCGTCGAGGCGGACTTTGTATTGCCGATCGGGCCTATGAAGTTTGATCCGGTCATCGGATTTCGGGGAACCGGCAGCGTGCTTTACCCCGGGTTGTCGACATACGAAGCCGTTGCCAGGGCCCACGGTCAGGGGCATATGGAACTGACGCCGCATGAGGAACGGCCGTTGCGGCAGATGATCGACGAGATTTCCTGGCTGTTAGGAGTTCAGTTCGCGATTCAAGTCATTCCGTCGACGGGAACCGGAGCAGCAGAAGTATTGGCCGGAGCGACCGACGCGGTATATCGGCGCGGCAAAGAGATTCTGACAGAACAATGGATGGTATCATTGCCCGAGCGATCGCAAATCGTAGTTGCCGCCATCGATCACGATGCGAAGGGGCACGGATGGAATCAACTAGGATCAGCTCTTCAGACGGCACGTAGCCTGGTAGCCGCTGATGGCAAGATTATCATTCTGTCGGAAATCGATGCCGAATTGGGTCCGGGATTGGAAATCGTGCGCATTAGCGAAACAGCACGGGACGCTTTCAAACCTCTCCGATTGGAAACACCTCCGGACCTGATCGAGTCGACCCAATTGGCCCACGCGGTCGACTGGGCCAACGTCTACTTGCTAAGCCATATGCCGGACGATGTCGTCGAAGACTTGTTTATCATTCCGCTGGAAAGCGGAAACGAAGTCGAGCGGCTGCTGGCGACTGCCGAATCGTGCGTATTTCTATCGTCGGCCCAAAACACCTATGGCTGGGTCAGCTCCAAGTGACTTCAGGCGGGCAGGCATGTTTATTCGCCGATAACTTCTTGGCGGCTCCTTGTGCGAAATCCTACGGTTCCCTTGGTAAAACCGCTCTGCAGGACTGCTAATTTTGACCCATCTTGCCGCAGTTTAGGCGTTGTGATACAACCCCGGCCTCGAAATCTCGGTTATTCTGCGCGCGAAGGATCGGACGCATGAATGTAGAACCCCGTAAAGATCGCCACGCTGTTTGGACTCGCCTGTTAACGTTCGCGGCGCTGCTTCCCTTTTGTCTGGCCGTCGTGTTCTATGTGCGTGGTCCGGTCGCGCAATCATCGGCTGCCGGAGCGGAGCGACCGGCATTGGTCTTTGATCAGTATCTCGTCAATTACGGACCGGTCGAAGCCGCTCCCTATCATCGGGCGAAGTTCGTTTTCACGAATCGCAGCCAACACACGGTGAAAGTTCAGAAGTTAGAACCGAGTTGCGGATGCTTGAATCCGCGACTTGAAAAGATGGAATACGCGCCGGGCGAATCGGGCGAATTCTCGCTGCGCGTTCAGGCAGCCAACGAGAAACCAGGACCAAAGGACTATTATTGCAAGGTGCTTTATGAGGATACAAAACCTCGCGAAGCGATGGTCCATTTTAAGCTGGAACTTCCGACCGAAACAGTAACGGTGCAGCCCAAGTCGCTGACCTTTTATCAGCTCTCGCCGGGAAAGACGACTCAGACGATTACGGTGACGAATTATCTACGTTCCGACATGCGAATCGTTAGTGTCGAGTCGACCATTCCGTTAGCCGAAGCCATCCTGGGCGAAGTGAAGGTTGATGCGCAGGGTGTGCAGCATCATCAGATTCAAGTGGTCGTGGACGAGGTGCCACCGGGAGAGCACCAAGGCATGGTGACCATCGACACTGATGACGAAACGTTTTCGCACCTCAACGTGCCGTTTCGAATCTACGGTTCTGTGCCCGAAACCGCTGACCCAGCCCGCGACTCGCATCCGACGCGATAGAGATTCGGATGCGATGACTGTGGTTTCGCGGCAGTCCCAAGCCCAAGCCGTCGGAGAATTCCTATCATTTTCCGGCGTTGCTTGCCGTCGAAGGGCAGGTTGGCGATAACATCGATACAGCGCGTTACGCTGTTCTGTAGGCGCGATGCACGCAATTTGTTCTTGTGACAGCTTGCGCACACAATCTCGGGAATGTTGGTTCTTGCCCGCCTTTGTTATGTTGTATGCAACGGCCTGGACAGAGTTTCAAGACAACTGCGGAACGAGGTTCGATGTCACGCTTAAACTTCGAAAAGAGTCAGGCACATTACAGCCGTGCATCCCAATTGATTCCTGGAGGCGTCAACAGCGCCGCTCGTGCCTTTGGTGCCGTCGGTGGGAATCCGCTCATTATCGACCGGGGTGACGGGGCGCATCTATTCGATATTGATGGCAACAAGTTTGTCGACTACGTCGCATCTTGGGGACCTCATATTTTGGGGCACCGGCATGAAGCCGTAATGGCAGCCATCGAAAAGGCGCTGAGGCGTGGAACG
>JANQRQ010000188.1 GCA_028284485.1 Planctomycetaceae bacterium
TCCTCGGATTCCGAATCCGAGGTGCGCCATTACAGGCAAAAAGTTGACCACTTTGCCATGCCCGCAAAGTTCCATGCGATTGGCACCTTCATCATTGACGAGCGCGATCTGTTCGTAATCTACGGCGACATAATCGATGGCGTCGTTAAAGCGGGGATGTTTATCGGCGTACCGCTGAACTCCGCCGTCACAATCACTGATCCGATTCATTCCGTTGAATTCGTCGATGGTTCCGACGGCTCGCATATTGCGCTGACGTTCAAACTCGAACATCCCGATGTCGGCAAATTCTGGCAGGGCCTAAACATCGGCGATGAAATCCTTGAATCTCGGATCAACAAGGTAATCATCGCGATTGAACGAGACAGGCCGCCTCTGGCATTGGCAGAGGAGGGGCGAATCGCCTTTCCTCGGATGAATAGTCCGCTATCGTGATGGTTCTTTCCTCACAGATTCCGGCAGCGGAGCTTCCCGTTCGAGCCGGTGAAAATCGACGTCGTGACTGCGGCACTGGTTAACCAAGCACTTGCGAAACCAGGCGGCCGGCTTGTCGGGCTGCTTGGAGATCACCGACTCGATCGATTGCTCGACGGCGTCGGCCGGTGCTAGTTGGCGCACGAGCATGACCGCCGCCAAGATGATCAACCGCCGATCGTCGTCGCCGCGTATCGCCACGTGCTTGTGGATCCGCCGGCAGTGCCGTTTGATTTCCTGCTTTTCTTCCTCCGAAAAATCTTTCGCGCCGAACGGTCCGTCGTGAACGGACGCATCACCGTTAACGTACGGCGCATCATTCGTAGATATCGATTCAAGTATCGATTCAAGGGGACACCCAGCCAAGAAAGTGCCCTACGAGTCCCCGGACTATCCGTCCGAGGATCCTCTCTGAATTGCTTCGGATTTGAGATCCGAGGTAATTGGCGATTGGGTTGCTTACAATGGGCGTCATGGAGACCGCCGATAAGAGCCGACCTTGGTGGAAGTTGCATTTCGTAACGTGGATCTGGTTTACAACGCTGGTCGTGGGATCGTTTTTCGTCAACGCCGCCATTGACTGGCGACCACCGCCTAGCTTCGGATGGCCGCTCACATTTGCTGAATTCTTCAGTCAACCTCTTGACCCAAGGGAAACGTTCCCAGCGCTTGCTATCTTGCCGTCCAACTACCGGTTTACGTTTGACATACCTAAGCTGCTCTGCAACCTCGGCCTTTGCCTCGTAGTGCTTTTGGCATCAACGTTTAAGGTTGAAGCATGGCAACGACGATTTCTCATCCCAAGATTCAGATTCTCCGTGCGAGGGTTGCTTTTGCTCACCGCTTGGATCGGACTGAGTTATCTCTTCTTCGACTATCACAACCAACGCAGTTTCCACGAGTTCTTCGTAGCCCACCGCGCAAGGGAATGGTCGCTCTTTCTTGAGTACATCGCAGTCGGAATAGCGATTGTCGGGTTGTTTGACCTCGCATCGCGGGGCCTCAGCGCCGCCCGCACGTATGTTCGCTCAGGTAACTGAGCGGTCAGGTTGCTTCGGATTGATCGTCCGAGGCAATCAATTGTGGGTGTGCGGTCGCTGTAGGTCGGGATGCGCGCGAATGATGTCAGCAGCGGCCAGAAACGCTTTGCGTCTGGCAGTGGCCTGCACGCGGTGCGTCGGACCATCGGAGCGGATCACCATCCATCTCATCTGGGTTATCCGGATTCCCCCGGCGGCTTTGGTTACGATCTCATTTTGTGGCTGTCCCCTAACCATGCTCCGGAGTGTTAAACTGAGCAAGCTCGCGTTTCAGCCGGCATCACATCAGGTAGAACGTTGCTTGTCCGATCCCTAGCCAATTGTATGAAGACAACGGCCTTGAACTTCCCTGCCCCTGCCACCGAGAGCGGCTGGCTTGAGATCGCCGAGCAGTTGCTCGAGCGCTTCGAGCAGTACGCGGGTTGGCCGCCAGAGATCGGTCTATATTGGACAAACGGCTCATTCTCTGGACCGTCGTTTGATTGCAGAATTCGATCAAACAGGCCGTTACCCGACATCGAGTCTGATTGTTGGGATGGGCATCTTGGCATGGGTGTTGGTCGTGGTCATTTGAGTGCCTGGATTTTGGCGTTTCCGTTTCTGCGGAAAGCTCGAGTGTCTTCGGAGGGGCTATTCTCCGAAATCACCAATGACATGGATGTCAATGACTTTCGCGGCTACTCATTCGACGGCGATCGGTGGCACGCCATCGGATGGCAGTTCGGGCATGGTCCCGGAGAATGGAATCACATTCGGAAACCGGGCGATGGCTATCCGCGTGTGCTCCGGTGTTCCGTTGAGAAGACGAATTTGCAGCCGAACTCTCCCATCAACATGCAGGTTGACCTATCGGACTTCGTCGCGGATTCGGACGATTCTACGTTTCCGGTGCACGTGACGTTGGAACGTGTTGGCCGTAACGGTGCGTGGGACAATCTCGTTCCGATCTCGCGTCATCGATATTTCAGGCGTTCGCAACAAGTGATAACACTCTCACGCTTTACGTCGCCGGATGCCGCAACGGTTACCGTCGACCTTCAACGTTGGAAGATCAAAGGTGGTTGGCGTCCTGCAAGATACTCTGTTTCCCTGTGCCTGCAGGGACTCTACCGCGAGGAAGGATCGCGCGTCTCTTACTTATCCGATCGACTCCAATTTACGATCACCGACCTTGGGCAGCAATGAGTTCGCCCAATTGTGCGTCCCGACAAACTCAAGTCAGTACCTTCGGAATCACAATCCGAGGAAGCCTACAAAGTGCAAGAGAATCCGGGCGCCGCGTCGGCTAAGATGAAGTTATGCCCCCAAACCCCTACGAGCCGCCGCGGACGGATTCCCGGCCTGACGAAGACGCAGCCAAATATCCGGTGCGCAAAGATGATGTGGTTTTCTTCGTCTTCTTCGGTTTTGTCGTTTTGCTCGGGCTGGCGGTGGCCGTCTGGGTGGTCTTTACCGCGATTTCCGCATTTGGATCCGAGAAGCTCGCGCTCAATTGGGCGACCATGGCTTTGTCGACGTGATGTCTGATTCAAACCCACAACCCACCAGCGATCGCACGCAATCCGGTCAGGGCAAACGCAGAATCGCGACCAAAATCGGCATCGTGCTGGTCCTTGTCTCGGGTGTGCTGTGGTTCTCCCTGTTCGCGATTCCATTTCTTCCGCTAACGATCGCTCAAAAGGCGGCGCTCGCCAGCGCGTTTTTTGTGGGAGTGCAAATCGCCTGGTGGTCCGGCGCGACGCTGCTGGGGCCCGAGGCAGTCGCGCGGCTGTGGTCTTGGGGCCGAAGATCGAAGACAATCGACGAATCCTGAATTCCGCGGTGCAACCACCCGAGCAAGTACATCCCACTGCGAAGTCGGCTTCGGTGAATCGTTCAGATCGCACCGGAAATGCATCGAACCATATGGCTGAGAGCAGACCGCCTGACGTTTTCGAAAGGGACGCAGGCCTCGAGGTTGTCCCCGGCGGTGCTCCCACTGCCGAGCAAGGAAGGCGCTACCAACCCGGCAGGAAGTCCGAGCCGATCTTTCTTTCGGCGAGCGGATTCAATAACAAGTTAGCTCAAACCCATGACCTTCTCGCAGAACCTTCAGTTCGATGGTCGGGTGCCGGCTGGCGAGGGGTTGGACCATCCGGCGGGGGCGTTCATAGCGCGCTTGCTTCAGTCGAAGATGCAGGATTCGGGATGGAGGGTGGGCGAGGTCGGCAACTGGCGAGGCAGCGGCTGGTCCCTCGTTTGTCGGCAAGGCGACGCTGAGCTTCAGGTCGCGATCTGCGAGATCGCACCGTCGGAGTGGATGCTGCAAGTTGGCCCCTTTTACGTACCAGGTTTGTTCGGCCGACTATGCGGACGCGGGCCGTCCGCCGATTGCGGCGAGGTGCTCGCCCTCGCCCGGGTCATCCATTTCGCGCTCGCGGCCGACTCGCATTTTTCGCGGTTGCGGTGGCGCTGGGACGGCCTGCCCGATGACCGTAAGCCGACGCCAGAGCCAACGCCGTGGGATGATGCCAGCTAACGCGAGATGCTACAGCCCCCGATTCCCCTCGGATGCATAGTCCGCGATCGATACGAATGTGAAACGACGAAATGGCGCATCTGGCCTTCAAGGCAACGGTTTTTGCCGCGGATTGCCAGTCCGAAGCACGCTGGCATGTTGCTTCGGATCGGCAATCCGAGGTGCGCGAGAGACTGGTCGGTGGGCCAGACGATTTCCGTGGCACACCATCTGCGCAGATGTTAAACTGCGCAGACTTGCGTTCTTTCCGATACCGTGACCACTCCATAAACCGTTGTTCGCTCGAATCCACCGAATGCTTGATGTTCACATCGCTGGATCGTTTGAGGCCGCCTCACAGAATCACCCAGCGTTTGGTTTCGATGCCAAGGTCCATGAGTTGATCTTTTTCCGCGACAACGTCCCCATCGAGCGTTTCAACCTCTTGATGCGACTGCGTGACTATTATTCCGATGCTTCGTTCGCTGCGTCCGAGTTGCCAGCGCTAACTCGGGAGATTGAATCGCTGATTGATTTGCTTCCGCCGAATAGTTCAATCGTTTCGGTGCTCGAACAGTTTCGCGCCGCCTGTGAAACTGCTGCCTCAACACAGCAGAACGTTTATTTGATCTGCGACTGACCACGCGGCGACCAACACTGCGTATCCGCAAGGCCCGCTGTGGCCTGAAATAGAATCAACTGGTGAATCGACATGTTCCACGTCATTGGGGGCAGCGTCGGATACATGCGCCGTTGTCCTCGGACTGAAAATCCGAGGAAAGTTGAGAACCCCCACGAGTCGCCGAAGAAACGACGCTGGCGGTTCGGGCTAAGGTGGCTGTTTGTCGCGACACTGGTCGCCGCGGCAATATGCTGGGCCTGCATCCATCCGCTGATCGTGGCATCAGTCGCCGGGTTCTCGCTATCCGCATTCCTGATTCTTGGTCTGTTTTACCATTTGATTTTTGCAGGCTGGAACATGGACGATAGCGAGGCCGATGTAGCCGGAATGGACATGCGACATATCTGGGCACTCGTCGCTGGCTCAATCGCTCTTGGGGTCGTCGCTACTGCCATTAGCAGCACGTTTTAATCACGCACTACCCGCTGCCGAGTGCTACACAGCCGCGCCCTGGCCTTTTTCCTCGGACAGCCAATCCGCGGTGCACAAGTGTCGTTGACGACTTCGCGAATTCCTTGCCACGCCTGTCAACAAGTGTTAGGTTGCGCACGTACCCGCGTTGGGCGATCTAATCTTGAGGCAACTCGCCCTGTTGTTGATTTCGAGGCATGGAGTGAAGGGTGGTCGAATGAAACGTCCTGCCATTTCCCTGCTGATCTCTGTTTCGATGCTTGCAATCGCCCATGTTTCTGAGGTTCGGACTGACGAAATACCACAATCGCAGCAAACGAGAGCGCGAGGAGATGCCCCCAGCCTGGTTTTCTTTCATTTTCGGGGTGGTCTCTTGATCGACCATCCGTCGGCGGCCATTTGGTTTCCCGGTGTGCCGCAACCCAGCTCACCGCTTCATCCGTATCTTCTCAGGTTCCCCTTGACCGAGACAAAGGCTCCAGTCTTTCGCTCACGTTACACGTACGATAAACCACCTTACGTGTACGACTCGCACATCTTAGAGATAAGATGCGAACCCGTCAGCGCGCGTGAGCCAGCTTCGATTGAAATTAAGTCGAGAGGTGTTCACCACGTCATTTCTTTCCCGAAGCGAGGAGAAATGCTCCGAGTGAACGCACGACGGCAGACTTTCAACTTGAAAGAAGGCAAGCTGCTAGTTGCGGTTTCACCGAACGGCACAGCCGTTCGCGTTCAGAACCAAGCTCTACGTGAACAAGCATTTGACCAGGCCAATGAGCTTGCCAAAAAGATGCCCAAGTCGTTCGGTGAGCATCTAGATCGCTTCGGCAAGTAGCAATCTAAATCTGGGCTCATCCCTGTTGGTTTCAAATCGCGACGACGGGTGTTGTTTCCTCGGATACCTAATCCGAGGAACTCACACGCTCTCGAGCACCCAATAGGTCGCCGGATTTCATTGCATCGGTCGGACCTTGGTGTTAAGTTGCGCAAGAGTGCGAAATATCCGGCTTCATGTCGTTTGTCGCAGAGCATCGTGAATAAATCCAATCTGCCGGCGATTCGCCCCTATTTGCCATCTGATGGTGCGGCATTTCATACCGACCGCGAGTGTCCACTTGCCGACGTTTCCGCCGACCTTTGCCAAATCGCATCGTTTCTCCAGAATCATGTACCATCGGCAAAACTAGAGCGATTTCACGACTGGTGGGAACACGATGCTCTACACTTTCCCCATGGAGAAACGGACTATCACGGACTGTTCCAACTCGTCGGCACACCTCGCTCGCTCATTGAGTCCATGACTGGCGACCACCGTGTATTCATTGCGCTTTCGCCAAAAGACCGCAACTGGTATTTGCGGTTCTTCGCAGACTGGGATGATGGTGACACGAACATGATCGGTGAATTCTCAATTACTCTAGATCATCAACTTGTCGATCCATTTCTGGCCAAAATCGCTCTTAAATTCAAATGCTCAATTTCGCGTGAGGATGTGTTGACATATTTCCAGCGAATTGAGGCGTAGGGGGTTCCAGACGCCGCTAGAATAAAAAGTGCGAATCACGTTGCCTCGGATTCCGAATCCGAGAAACGGCAGCAGGCGGCAAATGATTTGAAGGCAGGAACAATGAATCCTCAAGATATACCTCTCCAGGGGCTGTGGTGGTCGTGTGAGCTGAATGGCTACCGACCGAATCCAGACGAATCGACGTATGTTGCTGAAGAATATGCCTCGCTTCCTCCGTTACCAAAAAGATTGTTGGGCAAGGATTTCGAGTGGTTGAAATCGCAACCCATGCCGCCGAACCACCTAAGTGACCCAAGACTTATTGGCCCAAAACTTGAATGGTGGCTGCAAAACTACGATGCATGGAAATCTGCGGCCGCAGAGAAAATCGGGCAATTCAAGTCAATTGCGAAGTCCAATCGACTTGCCATTCCGAGAGAGTTCTGCCGTTTCCTTGGAAACGCAGACCTTGTATGCCGGATTCGAGCGGCGGCCGACGGCTATTTTCAATTCCCCAATTCTGTATTGCCTTGGCCGTTCGACGAGTCGTGGTCGCTGATTCATTTCTTTTCCGATTCGCAGGATTGCTTTTGGTGGTACCTACTCGTCAGCGAGAAAGACGACCACTGCGTCGTTACGTCGACGGATATTTACACTGATGCTCGCCGGAAGGACGAAACGAAGATCGAGAACTGGTGGTTTTGTGAAAAGTCCTTCGAATCCTTTGTCATTCGGCTCTGGATTGAAAACGAAATCTGGTTCAAACTGTCATTCGAAAATGAACGGCTAGATGCAATCCAACAAGAATATGTAAATCACTATCGCAAGTGACGGCTGTGAATGGATGAACTGAAGTTGGAACAGCCGGGCAGGCTTGCGGCCGTCGATCAGATCAATTTCCGATTCAGTTGTCCCAATCGTAGACTTCTGCCTTTCCTCGGATGAATAGTCCGCGGTTTCGAAGATGGGAAGCCACGAAATATCGGTGTTTGGCCCTCAAGGCTAGGTATTGAGGGCCACATAATCGACGTTTTGGGCCGGATCGCTATCGTGATGGTTCTTTCCTCGCAAATTCCGGCAGCGGAGCTTCGCGCTCGAGCCGGTGAAAATCGACGTCGTGACTGCGGCACTGGTTAACCAAGCACTTACGAAACCAGGCGGCCGGCTTGTTGGGCTGCTTGGAGATCACCGACTCGATCGATTGCTCGACGGCGTCGGCCGGCGCCAGTTGGCGCACGAGCATGACCGCCGCCAAGATGATAAACCGCCGATCGTCGTCGCCGCGGATTGCCAGTCCGAAGCACCCCGGCATGTTGCTTCGGATCGGCAATCCGAAGTGCGCGAGTGGCGGGCCGAAGGACCGGCGGTTTTCCTTGCCACCTCATGTCCTTAGATGTTAAGCTGCGCAAACTTGCTTTCGTCCGATCCCGTGACGACTCGAAAACCGGAGTCAGCTCGAACTTCTTCCCCAGTCGTGTGTCCTGTGCGCTATGGCACAATACACTCCAAAGAGTGCGACTTACTTTGACGCGCATTGGAAGCCTCGGATGGAATTCGCCGCTCGCGTTCTTCGCGACGTGCAGAATCAGTGGCTGCTCTCCGAAGCGGCGTTTCCACACACCGCCGTGACCGCTGTGATATTGCGAATATTTGCCTTCGACTTCCACGCGACCGGATTTTTAGGATACCGTGGGGTCACGCAGCGAGAACTCGCGGCACGCTCCGTTGACGACTGGGTGGCGATCGTAGGATCTCCGCTCGATGAATGCGCTGCGTTTTTGCCTTTTCTAGTACTACAGCGCTAACTGATCTTGTAACAATTCGGCTGGATCGGTGAAACTGCGGTTTTGGCAATCCGCACTG
>JANQRQ010000189.1 GCA_028284485.1 Planctomycetaceae bacterium
TCAAAAGGTACGCCTGGTCGTGCGCGAAACGCCTGCGCGCCGGGAACAGGGGCACCGGGTGGCAGGGAAGCATTGATCGGTTTGCCGGTTTCACTCGGCCAACGCCTGAATCGGATCACGTAGTCGCCATCTTCGACGACTTTCACATGCCAGAACCCTGTGTTCCGCTCGCCGGTCATCGCGCTCCGCACCGAAGCCTGGTTCCAGGGAGTCGTGCCGACGGTAATCCAATCGTGGCATGTCAGTCGGGCCGGATTCTCCGCTTCGTGCCCCAAATAGATATGGCAGTCCTGCTGGAATGTCGGTACGAGTTCGGCCCACCAATCTTCGTAAAAGTTTTTCAGTCGTGCCGCAACTTCGGGATGGTTGTCGATGACGTCGTTTTCTTGCGAAGGGTCGGCTTTGATGTCGTACAGTTCTTCGCCGTTAATCAAACGCCAACGACTGGTCATGACGGAACTTTTCCGCCATTTAATCGGGTCTTTCACTCGCTGCGAATCGGTCACCAAAATGCGATCGGGCCAATCGGTGTCGGTCGTTTCGTATAGCAATGGTCGGATACTTGTGCCATCGAACTTCACCCCGGCGGGTGACGGAATGTCGCACAGGTCGATCAACGTCGGCAACACATCGACATGAGCTGTAATCTCATTCACATCGCGTCCGCCAGTCAGGTCGCCAGCCGGCCAATACACAAAGAACGGTACGCGGTGGCCGCCATCGTATTCGCTGCCTTTCTTGCCTCGCATTCGGGCGTTGAAGACTTTGTCGCCGGATGAAGAACCGTTATCGGTGGTGAAGATAAAAATCGTGTTCTCTTCCAGTCCCTGATCCTTTAGAAAATCGCGCATCTGGCCGACATTGTCGTCGATGTTGGCGATCATTCCGAAAAAGTTGGCGACGTTTACGCCTTGGTCTTGATAGGGCTCGCTGGAGCTTTCCGGGGAATGCATCGGGCCATGCGGTGCATTCGTGCAGATGTAGGTGAAGAACGGTTGGCCGGCCGCCTTTTGCTTCGTGATGAATCGCTTGGCATAGTCGAACCAGACATCCGTGCAGAAACCTTCGACCGCTTCCGGCTTGGAATTATGGAAGTAGCTGCCGTCGAAATAGGCGTTATCCCAGAAGTCGGGAGTCTGGCCGACACCGCCGCCACCGTGTCGCATGACCTCGGTGTATCCGCGATCTTCCGGACGGTAGGGATAGTTGTCGCCCAAATGCCATTTGCCGAACATGCCGGTGGCGTACCCAGCATCCTTGAAGACCTGGCCGATGGTCACTTCGTTTTCGCGGAGCATCGAGCGGCCCATAATCGTGTGCCACACACCGGTACGGTTCGTCCAATGGCCGGTTTGCAGCGCACATCGTGTGGGGGAACAGGTCGGCGCCACATGATAGTCGTCTAATCGCACCGCCTCGCCGTAAAGCTTGTCGATGTTCGGTGTCTTGAGGACGGGGTTACCGTGACAGCTTAAATCGCCGTACCCTTGGTCATCGGTGATGATCAATACCACGTTCGGTTTGTCGGCAGCTGTGGCGATTGAAAACAGTGCCGCTGTGATTGTTAGCGACGCAAAAAACTGAAAGCGGTTCATAAGGTCATCCTATTGTTGCGGACTCGTGAGAGTTTGTGTTTTCGATTGATACCGAATCGGCGAGATTGCAATTTTGTTCTATTTGTTGGCGCCGAGCTGTAGTACCGGGCCTTCCTGCTGGATTTCGCGAAATAACTCCAACATAGTGCTGCGAAGCTTTTGAAATTCCTCCGGGCGCTCTTGTGAAAGTTCCTGAGATTCTTCTGCGTCATTCCGCAGATTGTACAGCGAGAAGCCTTCCAATCGCGACTCTTTGATGAATTTCATGATCGACCAATTCTTGGGTTTGCGTGCGTCTTCGTGGCCGCCGGGGTTCTGCTGAGGCATCATGTGTGCCAGCATTTTCCAGTCGCCGCTGCGCATGGCGACTTCTTTCCCACCGCGTGCGTGGTACAACCACCACATCATTGGGATCGGGCGATCGACTGATTCGCCGGTGGTCAATCCAGGAAACACGTTCGCCCCGTCGATGACGCGGTCGTTCGGAACGTCGACGCCGGCGACAGCGCACAATGACGGCAAGTAGTCGGTTCCATTGACCGGCAGTTGGCTAACGCTACCGGCTTCGATTTTGCCGGGCCAACGGATGATTCCCGGTACATGAATCCCGCCGTCGTGGATGTGCCCCTTTGCTCCTCGCAGATTCCCAGGCGATCCAAACGAATCAGGCCGACGATGTTCCGGACCGTTGTCGCTGGTGAAAACGACGATGGTGTTTTCTGCCAGGCCCATCTCGTCCAGTTGGTCGAGGAATCGTCCCACATGATGATCCAGCATGCTGACGCAACCGAAGAAGTGGTGTTTTTGGTTCCAATCGGCCTTGGTGCGATTGACCTGCGGCCCGCCGAACTTAAGTTGCTTGGCCGCCGCGTCTGTTTCTTCGTTCTGATACATCTGCAGAAACTCGTCGTCGGCGACGACCGGAGCATGCGGCTCGCTGAACCACAAAAATGTGCAAAACGGTTGATTCGTATCGCGAGATTCAAGCCAGCGAAGCGTTTCGTCGACGACGATTTCAGACATCCATCCTTGCTGTTTCGGCAACTTCTTACCGTTTCGCACGAAGCCGGTCGGATTGTGACCAAAGTTCCCTGCGTGGGCAAACCAGTGATCAAACCCGTGGTCTCCCGGCTGGGGTTGGTTTGCGACATTGAATCGGCCCGAACAATGCCATTTGCCGGCGAACATCGTTTGGTATCCGGCTTGCTGAAGTAATTCCGGCAGAGTGACTTCGCTGGTTGGAATGTGCAGCTGCGGGAAGCGGGCAAAGTCGTACATGCCGACACGGTAGGGGCTGCGGCCGGTCAGAATTCCGGTGCGAGCCGGCGAGCAATTCGGACTGGCGGCATAGCATTGACGAAGTTGTACGCCTTGCGATGCCAAACGGTCGATATTTGGTGTCTTAATGACCGGGCTGCCGAAGCATCCCAAGTCTGCATAGCCCAAGTCGTCCGCCAGCATGAAAATGATATTGGGGCGATCTTCGTTGGCAGGCAGCCATTTTGGTGCCGAGGCTTGGACCACAAAAACGAGTGCAGCACAGAGAATCTGCCAACGGTGGAAAAACTTCTTTCCCAAGCAGGCAGAAATCAGGCAGCGGATCATGTCGTTTCTCCGCAATTGAGAATAGGGAGTCAGCGAGGATTCGCATCAGCCTACCAAAAAGCTCGCCCGCAGGCTGCCTTTCAACATGGCAACGAATTGCATCTGGGTGAAGACCTCTTGAGCTGGAGCCCCACTCACGTCATTCCCGCGAAGGCGGGAATCCATTTGGAACGAGGCAGGAGCCTCGCATGCGGTGAGTTCCCAGTCGGGAGCATGGGAACGAGTGGATACCAGTAGTTATGACGATTTCTCGCGAATAGGTGCAATTTGTTGCATGGGGAAGCGGAATGGCGTGTGGCTGGGCCCGGACCTGCTGTCACTGCGGCGACCAGAGCCGACAGCCACTCGATTGCCAGTTACGAATCGGTCAAATGCACGGCTGGGCGGCCGGTCCCTGGCGGAAGATTTCTCATCAATTCTCAGAGAACCTTGCTGATTCGATGGAAATGATCGAAATCCGGCTGGGGGGTGATTGGGTTCTAAGTTGCTTTGTATTAGTGGTTTATGTTCCTTTTTTTGTCTTTCCCACGTCGGTTTTTCACGATTTTGAAAAAACCTGCCGCCAGGCCTGTAACATTCTTGGCCGTTTCACGCTGAGGCTCTTAGTCGGGAAACAACACAAAACACCTTGCTCAGGAGTCAAAACGATGAAACGCCTTGC
>JANQRQ010000192.1 GCA_028284485.1 Planctomycetaceae bacterium
AGGTGTTCAGTAGCGTGAAAATGAGTTTTGGCTGAAAGCCATAATCACATAACTGGATTCCCGCCTCCGCGGGAATGACGTGATATGGGGTCCTACCTCAAGACGTCTTCACCCAGATGCAATTCGTCGCCCTGGGAGAGGTCGGCCGCAGGCCGGGTGAGGGCATTGCAAAGAGAGATAAGAATCCAGCCTGAAAGCTCAAAGTTGGCGAGATCGCTTGGTCTTTACACCGAGTGATTTCATCAACTCCGAAGGTTCAGCCTTGATTACCATTCTTGTCCCAAAGGCCCTCACCCTAGCCCTCTCCCAGAGGGAGAGGGGACAACGATAAGAGGATCGGAGTCTCGTCTGGGCGGAATAGGGACAATTTCGGCGCATAAAAAATGCACCCCGATTCGTCCGAGAATCGGGGTGCGATGCAGGAGAGTTGCTGCTCCTTCAGCTACATCCCATGCTGTTTCCACAATTGTGACAGAGGTAGCAGTTGCCATTTCTCACGGTGATGGCACCGCAGTTGTCACAAGCCGGAGCATCGGATTGGAATCGAGCAAACTGTTGACTGCGAATGGCGGGGCCATCCAACGACGAATGCGAATCTTCGCCGTTGCTGCTGCCGTTTCGCTGACTGTTAACGATCGACGTTAGCTCGTTTACGACCGCTTCGGAAACCGACGTTTCTGTGGCCGTTACGGTCGAGTCGGCAGTATCGGAACTGTCATCCATTTCGCGCGGCGGGGCGTTGGCTTCCCGGTATCCGGAAATAAACGCGATCCCAAGCCAGCGGAAGATGTAATCGACTACACTCTTGGCATGCGGGATATCGGGATCGCCGGTCCAGCCGGACGGTTCGAACCGCATATGCGTGAACTTGTCGACAAGAGCCTGCAGCGGCACGCCGTATTGCAGAGCCATCGAAGTTAAGGTGCCGATCGTGTCCATCAAGCCGCCGATGGTGCTCCCTTCTTTGGCCATGGTAATGAACAATTCACCCGGCGTCCCATCTTCGAACAGCCCCACGGTAATGTAACCGTCGTGACCGCCAACCGAGAACTTGTGCGTGACCGACTGCCGCGTGGCGGGCAATCGTCGACGAATCGGTTGCGTGCCATCACCTTCGGCGTCGCTTTTGCGATCGCCTTCCTTCTTGGTCGCCAGCGGCTGGCTTTGCTTGGAACCATCGCGATAGATGGCAAGCGCCTTGAGGCCCAGCTTCCAACCTTCGAAGTAGGCATCCTTAATGTCTTCCTCGGTCGACTCCTGCGGCATGTTGACCGTTTTGGAAATCGCGCCGGAAAGGAAGGGCTGAGCGGCCGCCATCATACCGATATGGGCCCGCCAATCGATGGTGCGCGTCCCGTTGGCCGGCTTAAAGGCACAATCGAAGACGGGCAAATCCTCTTCGTTGAATTCGGGAGCCCCTTCAATCGTTTCATTTTCGTCGATGTACTCGACGATGCGATTAATCTGCGGCTCGTCGTAACCTAGCGACTTGAGTGCCAATGGAACTGTGCGGTTGACGATTTTCATCATCCCACCGCCGGCGAGTTGCTTGTACTTGACCAAGGCGATGTCCGGTTCAATACCGGTTGTATCGCAGTCCATCATGAAGGCGATCGTGCCTGTTGGTGCCAACACGGTGGCTTGAGCATTGCGATAACCGTATTGCCGACCCGATTCGAGGCACGCGTCCCAGACTTCGCGGGCGGCGTCGCGCAACTCTTCCGGGCATTCGGGGGCAATCTCGTCGACGGCATCGCGATGCATTTGCATCACATTCAGCATCGAATCGCGGTTCTGGTCGTAACCGGCAAACGGACCGAGGTAGCTCGAAATCCGGCTGGAGGTCAAATAGGCCTGCCCGTTCAATAAGGCGGTGAGGGCACCACAAATGCCACGACCGGCATCGCTGTCGTAGGGAATGCCCATCGACATCAGCAAGCTGCCGAGGTTGGCATACCCCAAACCGAGCGGCCGATACATATGACTGTTCTCGGCAATCGCCGGCGTCGGATAACTGGCATGGTCGACCAGAATTTCCTGGGCGGTGATAAAGATCGCCGCTGTTCGCCGAAATCGATCGACATCGAACGAACCGTCCGGCTGCTGGAATTTCCGCAGGTTAATACTCGACAGGTTGCAGGCCGTATCGTCGAGAAACATGTATTCCGAACAAGGATTCGAGGCGTTGATCGGCCCACTGTTCGGGCAGGTGTGCCAACGATTAATCGTCGATTCGTATTGCACACCGGGATCGCCGCAGTACCAGGTTCCCTTGGCCATTTCGTCCAAGAGATACGAAGCATCGTATTCGGGTCCGGGCTGATTCGGATCGGTCACCCAATGGGTGGTCCATTTGCGACCATCTTCAACAGATTGCATGAACTCATCACTGACGCGAACCGACAGATTCGCGTTCTGGAACATGATCGATCCGTAGGCTTCGGAATTGAAGTTGGAATCGTACTCACCGCTATCGATGAGTACCCGGGCCTTCTTCTCTTCCTTCGATTTCGCCTGAATGAATTCCAGCACATCGGGGTGCCAATCTTTCAGACTTTGCATTTTGGCGGCGCGGCGCGTTTTTCCGCCGGATTTGACGACGGCGGCAATCTGGTCGTAAACCCGCATGAACGACAGCGGGCCAGAAGGAACTCCCCCACCGGAGAGTTTCTCCTTGGAACTTCTCAATGTGGAAAGGTCGGTCCCCGTACCGGATCCGAACTTGAACAACATCGCCTCGCTCCGCGCGAGACGCATGATGTCTTCCATATTGTCTTCGACTGACTGGATGAAGCAGGCAGACGCTTGCGGAAACTCATAAGGAGTTTCGGGGCGGCGAATCGACTTGGTTTCCACATCCCAGCGGTAGTTACCTTGCGAACCTTTCACGCCGTATTGATGGTACAAGCCCACGTTGAACCAAACCGGCGAATTGAATGCCCCGTACTGATGGAGGCACAACCAGGCCAGATCCCGGTAGAAGGCTTCGCCGTCTTCAGCGGTTTCGAAGTAGCCGTCCTGCACGCCCCAATCGGCAATCGTGCGGGCGACACGGTGAATGACCTGGGCAACGCTTTTTTCGCGTTCTTCGGTTCCGGGTTCACCGTAGAAATACTTGCTGACGACGACGTTCGTGGCCAAAGGGCTCCACGACTTGGGGATTCCGCAGTCGGTTTGTTCGAAAAGAACTTCGCCGTTTTCATCCTTAATTTGTGCGGTCCGCGGCTCCCATTCGACAGTATCGAATGGGTCGACATCGGGCGGACAAAATGATGGTTCGACGTGCAATGGTGTCACCGTCGTCGTTCCATTTCCATTACTACCGTGGCCGTTACCGTTCGATCCTTGCATCGAATGCTGCGAACGAGGGGAGAAACCGTGATCCACAACTCCTTTTGATTGGTGCATCATGCACTCCTTCCATCCTGATGTTCAGCCATGAAGTTGAATCGATTTCACAACGGGGACTAACTGCCGGCAAGTATCGACGAACCTCAGCGCATAACTATACACAAGACCACATGTCTTGACGAAAAATGGCGAGAAAATACCACTATTTGTAGTGGAGTACTGCCGTGCGTGCCCCAGATATTGTGAAATGACAGCAGAGGGCCACTATAAATCTGCCAATCGAATTGTCAAGGTGCGACGGTCGGACTGGGGAGATTTTTCCGGGTGGCATAGTCATAACTGCCTATCCAATTAGTAAGTTAGAGCAATCCAAAAAATGAAAAAATTGTGAATTGAGACCGAAAATCACGCCCTAGGTGGCTGATGGATGGCCAACACAGCCATCTCTCGTTTCTGATTATTTACCATTAACCTTTATATGACATAACCTTAAGAAAACGGTAATTTTTTGGGTGTTCAAAAAATACGGGAATACTCGCACTTTTCCGCCGTTTCGACCTGTTCAATCGGATTGACGGACATTTAATATACTAATGTATACATTATCGATCAACCGGCGATCAAAATCAAGAGTTTGTCGGACGATTCCACACAATCGGGAGGTGTACGGACTGGAAAGCCGAGCAAGGCAGACACCGGGAAGGTGCCAGGCAAAGACTTCACGCCGAGAATGCCGCAGCTTCATTGGTGTTGAATGCTCGCGGGGCGCGTCGCAGTCTCAAAACGCGAGCGAATCTTGAGTGCCGTGGGCTTCAAAGAAACGGTCCGCGTAACGTTACGAAGTGAACCGTTCACTCAATAGAACTCGGTTCATAAATGAGCGGGGAAGCGCGGCACGGTCATCTGTCGCGATGAACAACAGGACGAGACAACTCCTGCCCCTCAGCGACGTCAACCGGCAAGTTCTTGGGGAATGAATGCTTCAACATTATCAACAACCATCGAATCGGTAGACCGGCGGTATTTGATGACATCGTTGACGGTAATCATCGGCAGATCGAACCGACGCGCAAGTCTGTGGAGTTCCGGCCCCGAAGCCATATTTCGACCGTCGGAGCTGCAGATTTCACAGAGGACTCCCATAGCCGACATGCCCGCCATGCGGGCCAAATCGACTGCTGCCTCGGTATGACCTGGGCGCTCCAGCACACCGCCGGAGCGGGCAATTAAGGGAAAAACATGCCCTGGACGTTCAAAATCGTTTTCGCGACTCGATGGGTCGGCCATTGATTGAATGGTTGCGGAGCGTTCAACCGGACTGATCCCGGTTCGACAATTCCGGTGATCGATCGGGATCGTAAATCGAGGGAAATCGATGCCGGCATCGGGAACCATAGGAGTTAGGTTCAAGCGCTCGGCAACATCAGGAAGCACAGGAACACATAACTGGCCGCGACCATGGGTAATCATAAAGTCGACCATGGCAGGCGTAATTTGCTCTGCTGCGCCGACAAAGTCTCCTTCCATTTCGCGGTCGTCGTCGAGAACGATGATCAAACGACCTTGAACCAACGCATCCAAAGCCAGACGAATTTGTAAATCATTTGCCATCGTGTTGATCCTTGTTGAAGGGAGCGGAACTCCCAGGCGCGGACGGGCTTGATCAACCGAACTGCGCTACGCCTCAGTCAGATGAATGACATGCAAAAACGAAACTCTCCTATGCGCCTGATCCGACAGATTCGCGATCTGCGCCTGGCCGGATGGCTCAGTAAGGTATCGAGATCTAACCGGGCAAGCGGACAAAGATTAACGGGAATTTCCTGACATGCAGTTTCAAAACCCTCTGATGCTTCGCGCTGACTTTGGAAATGACGGTTTAGAAACAAGCACAACCAGGCTTTGAAACCAGTTCTCGTCGAATTTGCAGAAGATCCACCGCCGCAAGTAGCTGTCGCGCGCCGACTCGTAAAAACTCGAATAACCGCTGAATCCGGACCACGTCAGACCTTCTGTAAGAATCACAACCCGAATGCCGAACATGCGATTTCTCGCGTTTCTTGGCATTTGCTGAAGATCCCCGTCCGGATTTTTTGCTCAATTGCGATCATATTCGCCGCAGTTGATTCATTTCGTGGAGAAATCAGGTTCCGGTTCCGCGAGTCGTATACGGATGAGTACCAGTCCGGTTTGACTTGCAACAGGTGTGAGATATGTTTTCCGGGTTTTCTCCCGAAATTCGAAACGCTGCGATGTGTGACAGCTGAAGGATTTCAAGAATTTCGGGACGGCCGAACTTTGGCAGGACAGCCATTGCCGCCCTCCGTCAATGTGATTCGGAGCAGCAATAGAAATCATGGCAACCAGCATTGTTCAAACACGATTGCAACAAGAGGCCCACCAGGGATTCTCGAATGGGCGACTCCGCGCGCTCGCCGAGAAGATCCGTCAAAACATCGCGAAGAATTCGACAGCAAAGAATGGCGAACTTGTCGATCGACTGGACGCCGTCCACTTGCTGGTGGCACTCAAGCAAGTCTTTGCTCATCGGCATCCGCACATTATCTGGGAAGCCGATTCGCCTGACTTCTTGAGCGACATTATTGGCGAAATGGATGAAGTCGCCGAATTCGATTCCTGCGACGATTCCAACTTCTTAGCCGTATCGATCGGCAAAGGCCTGACGACCGCCATGGGACTGGTCGACGCCTTCCGCAGAACAAAGAACGGTGACTGGGTAATCGCCGTGTTGGACTATTCCTCATTGCCTCAAGATAAAACATCGCGGATCGCCCGGCACTTGGCTCGATTGAGTTCCCCGCTGTTGCTTGTCGTTCGCGAACCGATTCAGCTGCCCAGTTCAATCGCGGCACCGCACATCGACGGGAAAAATGCATTGGGCCGATCGCGGCGAAAATGGGCGGACTCGTCGACAACCGAATATGGCCTACGCAGTTTCGGACATGCTGACCTGAACAATGTCGATTCTCTTACGAAGAGGCTGATACAAGTTAACCGGTTTGGCGGTCCGTCTTTGATTCGTGTCCAGCGTCCCCAACGCTCACAGATGGTGGCTGCAAACACGGCAATCGAACAGCATCGCCATCAGCCTGACTCGCGTTTGGCCGACAAAGATGCTCCGAACAAAACCGATAAGCCGTCCGTCACCGCGGTGATTCATGAAGAGCTAGCGCGGCTGGCGAAAGGTGATAAGCGGTTCGTCGCTTTGCAGTTCTCCAAGGACGACATTGCATCGACGCATGGCAATGGAAATGGAACTTCGACCGATCCAGCTGGAATTCGCACGCGCGCAGCACAAAAGCTCATTTGGGCCAGCGGATTAGCCAAAGGCGGTTGCCATCCGTGCCTGGTTCTGCCTCGTGAAATCTATGGCCGCATTCATTCACAACTGGTTCGCGACTTTTGCGCTCCAAAGTTACCGGTGACCATCATCATCGACGCCGACTCGACCGACCTAAGCGGCAACGGACGAGCCTTGAAAAACTTCGGCCAATCACCGTACGAACAATTCCGCCAGTTGCCGAATACCCTGCTGATGATGCCCTCGAATGCCGAGAATCTTCGGGACGAATTGCTTCTTGCTGCCGAGAAGAATGCGCCGGCAGCAATTTTGCTGCCAGGGCGGGACGAAGCTTTCACCCAGCAGGTTGAGCGTCAAATTGATTCCGGGGATGTCGCGGAGGCGCGCCTGCTGACAAAGGGAAGCGATATTCTGCTCCTGGCGGCGGGCGATGCCGTCAAGCATGCAGTCGCGGCCTCGCGTTGTTTGGAAGATACAGGATTATCAACTTCGGTCGTCGATCTTCGGTTTCTTCGACCGCTGGATTGCGAATCGATTCGATCTCAATCGCAAGCAACACGCATGACCGCGGTGCTAGAACTCACTCCAAAACAACGGGGATTGGCCGGAGATGTGATTACCGAGATCGCCTCGGCCGGCTTGCATGCTCCAATTCATGTGGTCGCTGTCGACAACGCAAACGTTCCATCAGTCGGCGCGCACATCGCCGAACAATTGCAGCATCTTGTGGAACGATCTGAGCAATCCGCCGAATCGCTCCAAGATACGGCAGTTGCGTCGGAGACAACCCTGATCAGCTCGAGTGCAGACGAAGTCGATCTCAGCGAGAATTGTCTGGTCGTTGAACGAGAAGCGATCTCACAACGGCAGCTTACACCAGCCGTCGAAGAGTGGTTTGCGACATACTTTCGCGTGGGCCACAGGCCCGAGTACGTTTGGCAATGGTGTGTTCATGGTGCCGATCTGACGACCTTGCCCGGCGTGTTAACGGACCTTCGGCCGCACGTTTGTGACACAAAAGTGCTGTCGATCATGTTGTGCGTTTTGTTGGACGACGTCGCCGACGAGCAAGGGCAAGAGCAGTTTCTGGAGTCGTTGCTGAAAGTCGTTGCTGACCCCAACGACCACTCGATGCAACCCAACTCCTCAGAGGAAGAGCAATATGTGGCGGTAACACGTAAGTTGGCCACGCTGTATCACAACCGAATCAAAGAGTACCCCTGCTACGAGATCTTTAAGGACTTGTTGCATTACGACCAGTTGCAGTACTTCAACACGATGCGGTTCTCGAACTTGCTGAATCGGCAGTTGTTCCTGCTGAACTCAGCCGAGCATGATCTTTATCTGCCGCACGCCATGCACATGATGAGTTTTTCCACATTAGACCTGATGTGCGCTCCAGACTTTCAATGTCACGAGCTGGGCAGAATACGCGAAGTGATTTGGTACGTTGCCTGCATGGGAAGAATCGGCAATCTGCTTAGTACGTGGCGTCGCGAAATCCCGCAACATGACTTTACCAGCGGTGTCTTCGCGCGAGCTGTAATGAAGGGGGATATCACGATCGATCAATTGATCGAGGGTGATGAGCAGGGAATTGAGGACGCCATTTGCAAGGGCCGACATGAGGAATACTTCTTAAAGCGATGGCATCATTTCCGCGAATGCCTTCATGAGCGGGCTCACAAAATTCAGTCGTTCGATATGCAAACATTTCTTGAGGGCCAGGACCGATTCTTCCGCATGCATCTTGCGTGTCGCGGGATGATTTAAGACCGTCTCTATGATTAACCGTTGTTTCAACAGATTCCGATCGCATCACATTTTATTGATGATGCTTCTGACTCGCCCCTTCAATTTGATTGGAGGGGTCCTGGTCATTTATTACGTCAACCTGACGTTGACGTTGTCGGAACAAATACAACGGTTTTTCGTCGGTGGAGCGCTGGTCGTTATTTTTGGTGCCACGCTTGTCACCATTCTGATGGCCCTTAAGGAAACGAAAACACTGCGTGAAGTCCTCAAGCGACTCGATCGGCTTGACCATGTCGACGAAAAGATGGGGCAGCAGGCGGGCGCCGAAGCGGTCTTGTTTAGCAGTCGCCATCACGTTCGAGAAGCATTCGTCGTACCAGTCTGCACGGTTCTGCCGTTGTGTGCGTTTTTATGGTGGTTCGGCGAAGCCCATACGGACGTGCTCATTCAGATTACGATTGCTGGTTTTCTGGGCATTTCGACCGTACTGCTTTGCACTTATTTTGCCAGCGAACGGTGGATGGTTCCGGTGATTCGATATCTGTTGGACCAAGGCATCAGCATCGATTTCGATCAACTGCCGTCTGGGCAAATTCATGTTCGCATGAATGTTTGCTTTACCCTGGCGATTGCCGTGACCGCTCTCATGATCGGCGGATTGGCCAACAGCCGTGCCAAGGACATCATTCTGAATCCTTATGAGCAGGCCCAGGCCGTCGAGAACCTGCGTCTGCACACATTCGTGATTACCGCCACCGCCGTCGTGGTGGGAGTATTGATTTCGCGATTGTTGGCCAAATCGATTGCCTCACGAAGCGACGATCTCGTGCAAGCGATGAAACGCGTTCAAGCCGGTGACCTTTCAAGGCGAGTTCGTCCAACAGGTAATGACGAAATCGACGTTTTGGCCAGACAGTTCAACGCGATGGTTGAAGAGCTCGATCGCAATGACCATGTCATTCGCGACCTGAACACGAACCTCGAAAAGAAAGTCAAACGACGAACCCGCGAACTATCGAAGAGCAAACAATCGCTGCAGAATTCGCTGCGGAAACTGCAGGAATACGATCAGCTTAAGACCGAGTTTTTCTCCAACGTCAGCCACGAGTTGCGAACGCCGCTGACCATGATCCTCTCTCCGGTCGAACGAATGATCGAATCGTTCGACGGACAAATGCCGGACGAAGCCTCGTCGCTGCTGCAAGTCACTCGAGTCAATGCCAACCGCCTGCTCAAGTTGATCAACCAGTTGCTGGACTTCTCGAAGTTGGAGGCTGGGCATTCGCGGTTGCTTATCGATGCATTCGATATCAATCGTTTGATCGAAGAACTGACAACCGCGGCTCGACCGTTAGCCGAGCAGCGTGGCGTCGAACTGGAAACATCGTTGGATCCGCGCATTCCTTTGTTTGGGGCTGACGAAGAAAAGATCGATACCGTACTGAGCAATCTCCTCTCTAACGCACTGAAGTTTACGCCGGCCGGCGGCAATGTGTGTATTCGATCGGAATTGCTCGACGGTAAGATTTGCGTTTCCGTGACCGACACGGGCATCGGAATTTCGAAAGAAGACCAGGAGCGTGTCTTCGAACGATTCGTGCAAATCGACGGTTCAACATCGCGTGAGTACTCGGGAACCGGCTTGGGACTCGCGTTGTCCCGAGAATTTGTCGAATTGCATCGGGGAGAAATTCATGCCGAGGGCGAACCGGGCCGCGGATCGCGTTTTTGGTTCTTATTACCCCTGGCAGGCGTCCCGGAAGACATTGAACATCGCCCTGCCGCCCGGAAGCGGAATGCAAAAGCGGAACGGTTTTCCGACCTTGTGACATGCGACGTGGACTTATCGCCGACCCCAATCAATGAGTCTGCCGTCAATAAGGATGCGCCTCGGATTCTCATCGTCGACGACACCGCCGAAATCCGGTCGATGCTCGGATCAATCCTGACCGACCAGTACGCGGTCAGCTTCGCTAGCGATGGAGAGCAAGGGATTAAAGCGGTGGAGAACGAACTTCCCGATTTAATCATCTCCGATGCGATGATGCCGAACGTCGATGGCTACGAATTCTGCCGCTGGGTCAAGTCGAACAATTCGACAGCCCAGATCCCGTTTGTCATGCTGACGGCCAAGGCCGAACTGTCGATGAAAATCGAAGGGCTGGAAATCGGCGTCGATGACTACCTTTCGAAGCCATTCGACGCAGAAGAATTGCGGGCTCGAGTTCGCTCCCTATTGCGACTGCGCCGGTTGCATCGAGAGCTCGATCATCGGAACTCCGAATTGGAATCGACGCTTCAAGAGTTGCGCACCATGCAAACGCAACTTGTGCATTCGGAAAAGATGAATTCCCTGGGACAAATCGTCGCGGGAATCGCTCACGAAATCAACAACTCGATCAACGCAGTTTATAACGGGATTCAACCGCTCAATAAACGCATGCTGCAAGTCCAACAACTGGTTGAAGAGTCCAGTTCGAACGGCAGCGCCGAGCGTCAGGCGGAAATTACCCAGGAAATCGATACGGCATTCTCCAAGATCAACCGACTGTCGAATGTGATCGAAAATGGTGCCAGTCGTACGGCGGGAATTGTCAGTGATTTGAAGACGTTCGCACACCCCGGGCAGGAGCAGAGCGAGGATTTCGATTTGAACGAATCGCTGGAGATGTGCCTGAACCTGTTAGCCAGTCAATTCCGATACCGCGTTGAAGTTGATCGTGACTTTGGGAAAGTCGGTATGATCAGCGCACCGGCAGGTCAACTCAATCAAGTCTTTATGAATCTGCTGTCGAACGCCGAACAAGCAATCGAAGGCGAAGGCGAAATCCGAGTTCAAACCAGGCGAACCGACGATGGAGTAACGATTCGCATTCGGGATAACGGAAAAGGAATTCCCGCAGAAGTTCTCCCCCGAATCTTCGACCCGTTCTTCACAACAAAAGGACCGGGAGTCGGTACGGGGCTGGGACTTTCGATATCCTATGGCATCATCAATGGCATCGGCGGAAAGATCGAATGCCATAGCGCCGAGGGAATGGGAACAGAATTTCTCATTTCATTGCCGCAGGTCACAGACCAGCCGATGGACGCAGCACAAGAGGAATGCGTTCTGGCTGCCAGTGATTCCGGTGAAAGCGAGTCGGCATTATGAAACGCACGATTCTGTACGTCGACGACGAAATCGACAACACAGTCGTATTCGAAGCCGCATTCGAAGATGACTTTAATATCCTGCTGGCAACCAGTGGCCAAGAGGCCTTGGAGATGCTCGAGCAGACTCCCGTTCCCGTTCTGGTGGCCGACCAGCGGATGCCACAGATGACAGGCGTTGCCCTGTTTGAAATCGTGAGGCAGAGGTACCCTCACACCAAGCGAATTCTGCTAACGGGATACACAGAGCCGGAGGCCATGCTGGATGCCATCAACAAAGGACAGGTCTTCCAGTATGTTAAGAAGCCGTGGGACCGCGCGACGCTGATGTCGATTCTGATCCGTGCCCTCGAATCGCATGATCTTGAACTGACGAATTCCGCTTTGACCGACCGACTGGTTGCCTCGGAGCGTAGCGCGTTGCTCGGACAGGCCACGGCGCGCGTCACCCACGAGATGAGCAACCAGCTTACCATGCTGCCCTTGATCGAAATGATCGAGACACAATACGCCGATCAGGAGGAACTGGTCGAAGTCGCACGATTCGCACGAAAGATGTACGAGCGACTTGTCGGTTTAATCGACGAAGTGAAGGCGTTCGTCCGTTTCGATGCGGAACAAATGACGCGTCAGCCGGTACGGCTGTCGGAAGCACTTCACGAGTTGGTTTCATTCTTACGATTCGACGCAAGCATTCCGAACGAACAGTTCACCCTACAAATTCGGAATGATTCCACAGTATCGGCCAACAAAGTCAAGATTCAGCAGTTGTTGGTCAACTTAATCAAGAATGCAGCGTATGCGATTCGCGATCGAAAAGATGGGCGAATTACTGTGACGGCAGACACTGATAATGGTGAGGCCGTCATTCGCATCGAAGACAACGGTTGCGGTATCAGCCCGGAAAACATCGATCGAATTTGGGAACCCAATTTCACAACGAAGGGGGACGAGGGCAACGGACTGGGACTCGATATCTGTAAACAATTAGTGCTGGGACATGACGGACGGATCTCATGTACGAGCGAAGACGGCTTGGGAACGTGCTTCGAAATTCGGTTGCCATTGCTGGATCCCTCTGAAACTGCTCAGAGTGAACCCTACGGTTCGAATGCTTCGGCTAGCAACGAACAAGGAAACCGCCCCATCGCCACTCAGGAGCATCCCTGATTCTATCGGTTGCTGACGCATCGATGGATTCGAGGAGATCGAAGTCATGAAGATACTACTTGCTGAACCTCGCGGCTTCTGTGCGGGTGTTGAAATGGCCATCGCCACCGTCGAGCGGGCACTCGATCTCTTCGGTGCACCTCTCTATGTCTACCACGAAATCGTTCACAACAAGCATGTGGTCGAACATTTCGTTGAGCGCGGCGTGATCTTTGTTGAGAACCTTGAAGACGTTCCCGAGGATCGCCCGATTGTCTTCAGTGCACACGGGGTCAGCCCCGAGATTCGCCGGCAGGCTGCAGAGCGAAAATTACAAGTGATCGATGCCACGTGCCCCTTGGTTGCCAAAGTTCACTACGAAGCGATTCGATTCGCAAGAAAGGGTTACACCATTCTGCTGATCGGACATGCGGGTCACGATGAAGTCGTTGGCACGATGGGAGAGGCGCCCGACCGAATCTGCTTGATCGAGTCAATCGCCGACGTCGACAAAGCACAGGTGGATGATCCAAGCAAAGTTGCGTACTTATCACAAACCACGCTCAGCGTTGACGACGCAGAACGAATTCATGAAGCGATTCGTGATCGTTTTCCACATGCGGTCGGGCCGAAAAAGGACGATATCTGTTACGCGACTCAAAATCGCCAAGCGGCTGTCAAGAAGTTGCTCGACGAGGCTGATGTGGCGTTAATCCTCGGCAGCAAGAATAGCTCCAACAGCTCTCGACTTGCCGAAATCGTCCAGACCGCGGGCAAGCCCGCCTACTTGATCGACGATTCCAGCGAAATCGACCCTGGATGGCTCCACTCCAGCGATGCCGTCCTCATTTCGGCCGGTGCAAGTGCCCCCGAGGACGACGTTGTGGATTGTATCGATTATTTAAAAGAGCGATTTGGGGCAAAAGTGGAGTACCGGCAAGCCACAGCCAGCGAATCAGCCCATTTTCCGCTGCCACGCGAGTTGCGTTCCTAACGCAAACTTCAGTCGAAACCCTCCTAAAATAGGCGACAGCGCGACAAAGTGCGCGGTCTAAGCAATTGGCAACGCCACAGACGATGTTCCCGCCTCGCTACACACTCTGATTCGTCAAGTTGCGTAAATTCTTGCGCCGATATCTGGTTATACCGATTCTTCGTGATATTCCCGTCGGATGGCTTTCATGCTCTGCAGGCGTCATTTCGCCTGTACCGATTCCGAAGACAGATTCCATTAGATTTCGGACGGCACAATGAAATCATTACATGCTGCAATTGCAGGGGCTCTCACGCTGCTGTTTGGCTTTGTCTCGCCAACTCTGGCAGCCAATGGTCTGGTCCGTGATGGAATCGGGGCCATTACCGGTGGTCGTGCCGGAACGAACTTGGGGCATTTCGACAACGGTGCTCTGCTGCTCGACAACCCGGCCGGTATTGTCAACATGCAAGGCAACGGCTTCATTGAACTCGGAATCGACACTGTTTTTACGGATATCGACTACGCCGATCCCGAGAATCGTGTTAGCAACCGTCTCAAGCCGTTTCCGACTCCGGAGGGATCTTACATTCGAAAAGCCGCCAATGGTCGGGTTGCGTACGGCGTCGGCTTTTTTCTTCCCGCAGGATTCTCGGCCGAGTACATGATGACCAACCCGATTCTCGGTCGGCAAAAGTATTTTTCCCTCGGCGTGCTCGGCAAAATTCTTCCGGGTGTCGCTGTCCAAGTGAACGATCAGCTTTCCGTCGGTGGTACGGTGGGCTTGGGAATTAGCCACTTGGAATTGGAAGGCCCCTTTTTCGGACAAACCGGGCTTCTCATGGGCGTGCCGGCCATGTTCGACTTGACGGCAAATGGCGCCGCGTTCGTCTGGTCGCTGGGAATGCAATACAAAATAACTCCCAATACGGTTTTCGGTGCGGCGTACATCAGTGAGGCCGATTTCGATTTGGACGGCAGTCTTGGCGCCGATATTACGCTAGGTCCGGGGGTGACTGTCCCCACACGTTTCGATGCCGACGTGGGCATCACTTGGCCACGGTCGTTCGGGGCGGGCATTACCCACGTCCACGATCGTCACCGTTTCTCGGCAGACATCGTTTGGATCGACTGGTCGGACGCATTTGACCGGATCGATTTTCGGTTGAAAAACGCATTAAGCCCCGTGCCAGGGTTTGCCGGATTGAGCCTCACCGAACAGTTTCCACTGAACTGGCGGGATGCCGTCACGTATCGATTCGGCTACGAGTTCTTCCGCTGCAATTGCGATGTCATTCGCCTCGGGTACTCTCACCATCGCAGCCCTACGCCCGATCCCACTTTGACGCCATATACCGATGGCGTTCTCGAGCATACCTTTTCGGTGGGATACAGCCGCTTTTTGGGAGATTGGACGTTTGACGCCGCGTACCAGTACGGTTTTGGGCGATCGCGAACTGTGGCCAACAGCCAAATTGTCGGTGGCGATTTCAACAACAGTCGTTTTCGCGCTCAAGTCCACTGGTTAATGCTGACACTGTCACGCCGACTGTAAGGCCCTCCGTCAGCACACCGCAGAAGCGCACGGCCTAACTGCCTCAGCGAGTGGACTCCCCACTTCACTGACCGGGTACGCAACTGGCGGTTCGAACATCTTGAGCGCGCCATGGGCACGACGCTGACACGTGATTCTGACCGCTTTGCTGCATTGCGTCCCCTGGACCTTTGACGCCGGGCCATTTCGAACTTGGCTTTCGAACGCTGGCCCGTGAGCAGCGTTTCGAGTTCTTCAATCCACATGACCGTCACATGTGGATCAATCGAAGAACTGCTTCAACCCGTTGGAACAGGCCGTCTAAAGCCGTTGGCGCGCCTCAAAAGCCGGTTGAATCGGAACGGAATTTCGGCCGTACCGATTCCCTAACTCTATTTGTCGCATTTGTTTGACCGGGGCCCTCTATGGCCTAGTGTTGCCATAGAGGTTTTCTCGGACACATCCAACGAGAAGATCGGGCCCTTTGCATTGCGATTTCAAAACGCGTCTACAGAAAGCTCCCCGATGAATTATTCCGAAAGTCGACCCAACCGTCGGGTTTTGGTTATCGACGACCAAGAGTCGATCCACTTCGCATTTCGCACGATCTTTCGATCGATGGGCGATACGGCATCTTCAGACCAACAGACTCCCGCGTCGTTGACGGATCAGCAGGAGCAAATCGGATACCGAGTCGACTTCGCATTTAGCGGAAACGAGGGCGTGCAAAAGGCGTGTCAGGCAAACGCAGACAACGATCCCTATGCGATGGCATTCGTCGATATGAAGATGGATCCAGGGCCTGACGGAATCGAAACGATTCGTCGAATCTGGAACGATTGCCCGGAGACTCAAATCGTCATTTGTACGGCGATGGTCGATTTTTCTTGGCCCATTCTGATGGATGAGCTCGGCGAATCCGATCAACTGCTGGTTCTCAAGAAACCATTCGACACAGCTGAAGTTTTACAACTCGCGTTTGCACTGACTGAGAAATGGAATCTGGCCCGCCAGGCTCGACTGAACGCCCGGCAGATGGAGCAGACCGTGCAGTCGCGGACATTGGAAATCAAGCAGGCGCACGAGAAGCTTGTTTCTTTGAATCATGAGCTCGAGCATGCCAAAGAAAAAGCCGAATCTGCCAACCGCGCCAAAACAGAATTCCTGGCGAATATGAGCCACGAAATTCGCACGCCGATGTCGGCGATCATCGGATACGCCGAGATCCTCGAGGACGGGTTATCCGATGCGGAGTTACTTTCGGTGGCGGCGACAATCAAGCGCAACGGGCAACACCTGTTGGAAATCCTGAACGACCTGCTCGATTTATCGAAGATCGAGGCGGGAAAAATGTCCATCGAGAGAGTGCCCTGTTCTCCCTACCAAATCGCAGCGGAAGTGGCATCGTTAATGCGGGTCAAAGCCAGCAAGAAAGGCCTCGAGCTGCGTCTGGAATTTGGCGAGAAATTTCCAGAAACCGCGATCATCGACCCAAGTCGTCTCCGGCAGATCCTGATCAACCTGGTTGGAAATGCAATCAAGTTTACCGAGCAAGGCTCTGTGACGATCCAAGGGCGACTTGCAACCAACGATGACCACCTGCCGTCGATGGAATTCGACGTCATCGATACCGGCCTGGGGATATCCTTGGACGATGTTCCTCGACTGTTTGAACCATTCGCACAGGCCGACACATCGACTTCACGAAAATACGGTGGTACCGGGCTCGGTCTTGCCATTAGTCGCCGCATCGCCGAACAGCTGGGCGGATCGATCGAAGCCACCGGAAGACCAGGATGTGGAAGTATCTTTCGGTTGAGTATCCCGGTGGGACCACGCGAAGACCTGCGGGTTCTGAAGAACATCCATGAAGGTGGTGTCATCGAAGAGGACAGCCTGGCAACTTCGTCGACCGATATCGTTCCCTTGCGTTGTCACGTCCTGCTTGCCGAGGATGGACTAGATAACCAGCGACTCATCACCTATATCCTTCAAAAGGCGGGAATCGAAGTATCGGTCGCATCGAATGGAAAAAACGCCGTCGAAATGGCCATCGCTGCCATCGAAGCCGACGAGCCGTTTGATGTCATCTTGATGGACATGCAGATGCCCGTACTCGACGGTTATGCCGCCGCTCGCCAATTGCGAAACTCGGGATATAAGGGACCGATCATTGCCTTGACGGCCCACGCGATGGAAGGCGACCGGGAAAACTGTCTCGCAGCAGGTTGCAGCGACTACACAACGAAGCCGATCGATCGAGAAGAATTGCTCGACCTTGTTGTGGAATACGCATCGAACAAAAATGTCTCGCGCTGACGGCCAACGGTTCGCCACCTCCCAAAGCATGCGCGAGTCTGCAATTGTTCCAGCCACAAGTCAGCGTAATACACTGTAAAGCACGCGATGTTCTAGCGCTGCACCCGCCCGGAGCCGCTTCCGGACATCAACGCCTCGATCTCGTTGCGCGATGCGTAATTGAAGTCACCTTTGATGCTGTGCTTCAAACAACTGGCAGCCACCGCGTATCGAAGCGCTGTTTCTGTCTCTAACAGTTCTTTGGTATTCAGGGCAAAAATCAATCCACCCGCAAACGAATCGCCGGCGCCGACGCGATCGACGATATTGCGAATCTCATACGGCTGGTAGCGTCCCTCCGAGTCGAGCGGTGCAAAATAGGCCTGTCGTGCGGCAGCATCGTACAGCATGGCTCCCCAATTATTGTGACTGGCAGAAATGCTTTCCCGCAGTGTAATTGCAACCTTTGAAACATTTGGGAACTCTTCGATGATTTGTTTTGCGACACCTTCGTAGCCGGCGACGTTCAACTGACCGGAATCAACATTCGTTTCCGCCGCGCGAATCCCAAGAGCAAGATCGGCATCTTCTTCATTGGCAATGACGACATCGATCGATGGCATGAGCTGCCGCATTGTCTCCCGCGCCAGTTCGACCGGCTCTCGATCGGGATCCCATTTCCAAAGTTTTTTGCGAAAATTCAAATCACAAGAGACGGTCAGCCCCGATTGTTTCGCTTGCTGAACCGACATCAAAGCCGCATCGGCAGCCTGGCTGCTAATCGCCGGAGTGATTCCGGTAATGTGAAACCAGTTTGCGGAGTCAAAAGCGCGGCCCCAATCGTATTCTCCGCACTCAAATAGCGAAATGGATGACCCACCACGATCGTAGGTGACAGTGCCCCCACGCTGATTGGCACCCGTTTCGACGAAATAGATTCCGAATCGCCCCTTGTCCGATCGCAAAATGAGATCGTCGCTGACACCGACCTTACGTAGTTCTTGCTCCAGTGCATCGGTCAGAACGTTGTCGGGCAACGACGTCAGAAATGCGGATTCGCCCCCTTGATTGGCAATCGAAACGGCGACATTGAGTTCGCCACCGCCGAACGTCGCCTCTAATGTCCCCGGCAAAACTTGCCGCATTCGCAGGAACTCGGCCGGCGCCAGACGCAGCATGACTTCACCAAATGTGACGACTCGCAAGACTCTGATCCTTTGTTTGTGGAATCGGTCGTTTTGAAACTTGCGATTTGAGTCTCTCAGAACGGGCCGACGAATTCAAATGATCATTCACGGTAACCGCGTCGGTACGATGGTCCGAAGCGGCAACGTTTGGCGTGCCGTCGACATCCGCAACCTGATTCAACAATCGGTCGGGCTGAATGCCGACTGCAAGACAGGCGAGCGATGCCAATAATGCCGCAATCAATGCAGGAGGCCCTCCCCCCCGGTAGGGACGCGAGATTTGACGGTGCTGCAACGCAACGACGGCAATTCGCAGGTAGACCGCAGCCATTGCCGTGCAATAAAGCACGCAAACAAGTACTAACAGCATCAACCCGCCATGCAGTGTTGGAAACTGCGTGAGTGTCGATTCCAGGCGGACGCTCAGCGCCGAAGAGAGCAAAAAGAATCGCCCCCAGAAGCCGCCAAGCGGGGGCAGGCCGGCCAAACTCAACAGCAACACGAACGAGCACACAGCAATGACCGGCTCGCGACGAAAAATTCCCGAAAGCTCTGCAATGTACTCCAACTGGCCTTTCGGGGGTGTGAGATACATGATCACTGCTGAAAACCCAATGATTCCCAAGCTGTAAACTGTCATCGCAAATAACGCGGTCGGAACTCCTCCGCCATCGATCAGGCTTTGAGCTTGGGCATGGCACAAGTCGACGACCACACCAACGAGCAGGAAACCACCGTCCGCCAAAGTCGTGTAGGCCAGAACTTTTCGAATGCGATTTTGAAAGAGCGCCATCATGCCGCCAACAAGCATTGTCAACGCGGCAACAACAAGCGTCAGTCGCTGGAGAGAATCACCAGCCCCCGAGAAAATGCTCGAAGTGACAATGATGAGAGCGATGAACGCCGCACTTTTTTGCAACACAACTATCTGCGGGAGACTCCAATTGGAAACATCATCAAACGCATCAGACGAATACACGTAAAAAGGAATCAGGACCATTCGGGCACCCAAACCGGCAAAAATCAAGAGGCTGCCGGCAACACCGAGACGGGACGCTGACCCGACTGCCAGGCTTGGGTCAGCAGGCTGGTAGCTAACACGCAGGACTTGCGAAATCGTCTCGAGATTTGTCGAACCGACGACTGCGTAAATCAATACGCACCCCATGAGGAACATTGCCGACGGTACGAGCCCCATTTTGAATTGCCGAACAGCCCCTTCCCTTGATCCCGGCGAACAGATCGGGATCAGGAGTGTCGTCAACCCTAACAGTTCCGTCACCAAAAACAGCACGACCAAGTCGTTCGACATTGGAACGGTCATGGCCGCAGACATCCCCAATAGCAGCATGGCGGAATTCTCGGCTGCATATCTCGAATCGTTTCGGACACCAATCGAGTTCAACGAGATCAGGCCGCCCATCGCAAGCATCCAACATTGGTACCAAAACGATAGTGTCTCTTGTCCCAAAAGTGATTCACCGGCATATGTTCGAGTGTCGATGACTGATAGTTCCCATCCCGCAACTGCAATCGCGCCGAGGCAGATATAGCCGGAAAGGCCCCGCGTTCGAACAAGTCTTCCGAACAGACAGAGCACGCATGCCGCAATGCAAAGCGTTAATTGTGGGAGAAACGATTCAATCATTGGCTGTTCATTTCGCCACGGTCATGACGTGGGCATTCTTGAAACGGTTTTCATCCTTGCGCCGGATCTTGATCGTGGCGTATTTATCATCATCGCGAGGCGAACGCAGTACTTGGTCCAACGTGGGGTCGATATAGCGAAACACAGACTGCGGGAATAATCCCATCGCGAACAGCACCGCTGCCAGAACCGAAAACGACACCAACTCGCGCCAACTCAAATCGCGACTCGCGTTTTCGGGTCGCGCGACGGCAAGCTGTTCTTTTTCGGAATTCACGGGATTTGGATGTGAACGAGTCCTTGATTCGCGCGTGGTTCGGGCGAACCTCGGTAACGTGCGAAGAACAGACCAAACAATCAGAAGCTCTGCCAGCAAAACAATCAGCAGCCTCGACGGGCCCGCTGCAGTCAATTGTGGGTTCGACAAGTAGATTCCGAACAGCGATGTCATTTTGGCAACGAATCCCAGCGATGTGGGTATGCCAAATACCAGTAATGCAAACAGCAGCAGCACAATTGCAAATCGATGCCCCTGCATCGTGTGATGTGGCGCACGAATACTCGTCGCCTGAAAATGAAACTCCGTCGTCGCCATCAAAAGCATGATCCCTGTATAAGCCAAAGCATGTTGAATCACGAGGAGTACCGCACCCCCAATCCCGAATCGATGCAGCGAAGCCATAGCAAGCACACATAGCGCCGAGTGGCTCCAACAGACCCAAAAGATGGTCTCCTGGGGTTTCCGGGCCGTAAAAGCCAACACGGCCCCGGCAAGAATGCTAAGGCACGCCCAATCTGAAATCGGGTCGATGAGGACGGCACACATCTCCGGAAAAATCGGAATCAGAAAACGCAAGAAGCCGTAACTACCCACCGTCAAACCAACACCGCTGACGATCGCAGAAACAACCGGCAACGCTTGATCGTTGACGCTTTTCAGCCAAAAGTGAAACGGGAACAACGGAACAAATACTGCAATGCCGCCTAGAAGCGGTAAGAAAACCCATGGACCGAACTGAGACCAGTAATAAGACGCGAGAGCATCGTCGGCAACAAGACGCGGGATCTCGGCAGTAATCACCGGAATGGAATACGTCAGATTCCCGACTGACGAATCCTCAGCAGATTTCATCCATGCAAACAGAAGCGAAAGCGATATCAAACCGACGAATATCAATACGCTTCCTGCAAAGCGCACGACCGCGTACTGCAATCCGGCTTTGCTCCGATCTTGCTTCCCCCACAAGCCGATCAGGAAAAACATCGGTACGATCGACATCTGCAAGAAGAAGCAAAACAGAATGACATCGAGCGCTGCGAACACACCACAAATCGACGACTGCGCCAACAGCAGCAATCCATAGAAAACGGCCGGCTGTTCGAGTCGAACGCTGGGACTTGTCCACACAGCGGCAAACGAGGTTAGCGAGGCGATGGCGATGAATATCAAACTGAGTCCGTCGACTCCAACCGAGAACCGCACTCCTGACGCAGACACGCGATCGACATCAATAGAAGAATCATCGTCCGTAGTCGGAATTGATTTCGGAAATTGTGGAGACACCCACGGAAGGATGCTGACCATTTGCGTCGTGCCGCTCGCAACACCTGTTTCATCCGGAGGGTCGTAATGCGCGACCATCAATCCCGTCAAGACCAGCGAGATGAAGGTATTGGAACAAGCCGTTCGGCGCACGACTGGCAAGCCCCCGCCGGAAACAACGACCACCAATAACGAGCCGACCAGAGGGACGCAGATCTGCAGAAAGACAAGATTGTCGAATACAGCGTTGGCTAACCCGTCCATCCCGTTAACCCATGAGATACAACGAAACGATTAACAGCACAGCCACGGCTAGACCGGAAGACAAGACGCACATGGCAACTCCGCCGACTTGAAGTGGGCGCATGGCAACGGAAAGCCATGACGGTATGGTGACGAACGAATTGACAAACAGCCGTTGGACCACAAAGTCGTCGAGCATCCGCAGCAACCGTGTCATCGATTCGAGAGGACGGACGACCAGCCAGTTGACAGATTCGTGTAGGTAGAACGAATGGCGGCTTAATCGAGCAAACGGCGCAAATATCGACTCGATCTGTTGCGGCCACGAATTGGGACGCATATACAAAGTCGCCGCAACCGCAATTCCTAAAAGACTACTCAGCAAGTTGACTCCAAACGCGTCGATTGAAAAAGAAGTGACGCCTGACCTGGCGTCGGCCGGTGCGACAATTGAAGTTTCGATCTTGCCGAAATTCAAAACGGCAACGACGACAATCGCGGTCGCGGCTGCCGTTGCACATATCAGGGGCAAGCGCAATTCGAATGATTCACGATATTTCGTCGGATGCAATCCATCGGGATGGTCATGGAAAAACGCCACAAAATAGACGCGGAGCAATGAAAATGCACTCAGAAACAACCCTGCGCTCGTTAACCAAAACCGCAAGGCAGCGGCTTCCTGGTTGGCCGACGACGATCGCGATGCGGCAGCAACCTCATTCCCTGTGCCTTGAGATTGAGAATCCAACGGCCCCGCCTCCATTGACGAACTGAAAGAATCACTTTGCGGATTCTCGAATACGTTCGTTCGCACCGAGCCGACAACGCTAGAAACTCCGCATAGCAAAACAGCACACCACGCGAAAGCGACCGCTGAGATCGGAAATTCCCGCCGCCGCCCGCCATCGCATTCGGAAATTGGCCCGGTATTTTCGCCGTCACAAACGGCATCGACGACTGAGAGAAACACCGTCTTCGTCAGCGCATGCACTGCAAGCAAGACAAGCGCCATCCCGACGGCTCCGCAGGCCACCGCGATAAGCGCGAACCCTAGATGGCAAACTGTCAGGATGGATATCGCTCGACGCGAATCAGACCGTGTCGCAGCGATCGCAGCCACTAGCAATGCACTTAGCGCCCCGACGATTGCCAGCAATGTCAACGATTGTGGAGCCGCCACGAATAGCGGCTGAAACCGAATGGCGAGAAATACTCCCGCCGGCATGAATAGGCCGGCATGCAGCACCGCTGAAACCCGGCCGGCAACAAACGACGTCTGTACAACCCATAAAGAAAATGGGAACTGCGCGCATCGCGTCAGAATAGGTGCAATTAGACAAACGCAAATTCCACCGATCGCAGTGGGGCTGACATCGGAGGAACCCAATTTCGTCAACACCTGAGCAAGATCAAGGCTTTCGAAATTCTCCCACAACATGCACAGCGCGACAAAAAAAGGAATGTCGCCCAAGAGCATCGTTAGCAAAGTCGTTTGTGTCCCGCGTTTGTTTTGGGTGCGAGGACTGGCCTGACGGACCAGAAATACACTCAGAACTGTTTGCAGTTGCCAAAAGAAAAAGAGCTGCAGGAAACCACCAGAAACAGACAACAGTACCGTGGCAGCCCATAGGCTAATGACCAGCCAGACTCTCCACAGGCAGATGTCACCAACGTTTTGAGATTTCGTATTTGCAGGTATCGAATCGAAGACATCTCCAAGTGACGATTGTGAATTCAGCGATTCGGCCCCCGTCGAGTACGACGCCGTAGCCGAAAACATTCCTGGACCACCAGAATCGGTATGGCGCTTGTCCCGTCCAACCGAGGGCAAGACGAGAGACACCACCAACGAGGCGATCGTCGCCATCGCTGCCGCGACCATATCCATGTGAACCGACAGGTTGACAACCAACGGAGACTCTCTTCCCATGGCCAACCAAGGTGCCGAAAAGTCGATTTCCGCTTCGCCACCCGTCGTTGAGTTGGCTAGCAGCAATACGAACAAGGAAGCACCGGCAAGTGCCGCGATTCCTGCGAGACATGCTCCAAGCCGGATTACGGTCCGTTTGGAGAATCGGCTGACGAAAACGCCGATGACGAGGGAAACAATCGGAGCGGCGACAACCACGACCGTACACAAGGTGATGGCTTCACGCATCGATCACCCCGCCAGGCTCTTGCTCGGTCGACAAGCGAGTCGACGGTTGCGGTGCATTATGCGATCGCCCTAAAGCCGATTTGCCGTCTCCACGGCTTGCCAAAGTTCCGCGAAACAATGCCGCCGCAATGACTGTTTGTATCACCGAAACGCTAAGACCGAATAACGTAATGATTTGTCCAACGCTGTTGCCATGAAAGGCACCGCAGCCGATCGCCGCCACAAAAACTCCCTGCATCATGATGGACGACGAAAGGACAACATAAACCAAGCCACGGCGAGCGACGATGCCGACAACACCGATACTAAACAGCAGAGAGCCGACGACTAAATAGATATTGAGTAACTGAAAATCTTGCATGGGCCCGCGCGATTCCGATTTGTTGGTAGGAATTGAAGCCCCGGTTGTGCGTGTCCTTGTAACTTGATCCCCGGGATTAGTTCGACGCGTCAAACGATTGTAAATCTGGCTGCAGCGATTCCACCTCGACAGATTGAGATTCGGAGTCGGCCCGATGGAGGACAGTCACAACAATCAACGTCACTGCAATGAGGACGACAACAACGGCGACTCCGGTTATATTCGTCACGAATTCCGAATGACGCTTTGCCGTTTGTACGGAACCGGATTCACTACCATCCGCATCTGTTTGAGCGACCAATTGAATCGTTCGAAAGCCGGGAAGTGCAGCCGTCTGGCGACCGTCGTTTTCTGAAGAACCTTCCAAGTGAGTCGCCCCGACCCCTGTGACGACCAAGCCGACCGCGAGCCCGCCACCCATCAAACAGGACAAAAACGGCTCGTGTAACATTCCTTCAACTGAAAATGCGACGCTGGAGTCCCTTGTGGCATCCCAAAGGCCAAATAGCGCAAAGCCGGCAACGGTCGAGAAAACCACGGCGGCAATCGCTGCAAGGTGGGCCCCGACGACGAGAAACAAAATCGCGTTGGATAATACCATTGCAACAAAACAGGTCGCAGCCATTCGTTCGTTACGTGTCGTGATGGTTACTAGTGCGCAACAAACGCTCACCGTCGCAAGCAGCGGAAGTAGCACGGCGGCGAAACCAGCAACAACTTCCGATTCGGCCCACCAACTTTCACGGCCGGTCAAAAGCAGCCAAAGTCCGACTGCGACCGTAATTCCGACTGTTGCTTTCAGAACAGTCCGTCCTCGACCGGAATTCATGACGAGCAACGCGTAAGATCCCAGGGAAACTAAGATGATCCACAGAATCTCCCAACGGAATTCGCTCATGAATTGCTAACCACGCAGAAAAATCGTTTCGATCGACGCCACTTCAGAATGCGGCGCAGCAGTTTTCTTATCACGAGCCTCTACCGGGAGTTCGCTGCGGCGAGAGAACGGTATCCGCTCAGTCACCGTGCAATTCCCGCAGACGACCGGATGTTCGCAACAAGAGTTGAATGCGCTCGAATTCGTCAAGCCACTCCTGCACAACACTCTGCAACAAAGTGCCTTCGGGCGCAATTAATCCCGTAGGGCAAGCGGCGCCCAACAGATCCGACGCCATTTGACGATATTTCGAAAGCGTACGGTCTCCGTAGCGTCCGCAAGGAAAGTTATCTTCGCTGAGAAACAAAACTGCCGGCACGCGCGGTGCACCGCAGACCGATAATTCTCCAGCGAGTGCGGGTTGATCGTCGCGGTCGAAATACCGAACACGGATCAATTCGTTCTGGGCCACAAAATGATCGAGGATCGGGCATTGATTAACACAATCGCCGCACCAGGTTCCCGCCAGGACCATCACTTTCATCTCACGCACGAAGCCGGCCAGTAACTGCTTTTGTGCCGCCGACAATTCGACTTCTCCATGGACAATGTCCCAGCGGCGTCGATGCTCGTCGGTTCCGTATTTGTCCAAAAACTCTCGGTAGGGTAAGCCAGTTTCAAATGCTTCCGCGTAGTCGATCATGTGGAATCTTTCAAAGGTTCGGTCGGAATACTCGCTTTCTCCTGGATCATCGTGGCATGATCGCGAATCTTGTCAAGTGCCAGTGATACCTGACGCAAGTCCTGTTCAGTTTCCAGCAGAATCGGATGGTGCAAAACAACCACACCGTCATCTGCTGCGGATGCATGCTGCAAGTCGCCCACCGACCGATATCGACGGCGACTATGGATGCGGTGCAATCCGCGAAAGCCCTGGTCAAAAGCAAATCCTTCGGCCCGCATCGCGGCGGTAAAGAATTCGCGAGGGAGTCCGTCGAACTGATCAGGATCGTATTGCAGCCCGACTTTAAAATACGCCGGCTGCGATTCTGTTGGGTGATTCGTGTTTTGAAAGATCTTCAGCCCAGGAAATCGCTCTAAAACATCCTGCAGCACCTGGACGTTATCGGCGCGGCGCGCGTTCCTGACATCGAGTTGATCGAGTTGTGGAATAATCATGGCTGCCTGCATTTCCGAAAGCGGATACGCCTCGTTTCCACGTTGAGAGTACAAACGAATGCGCTGGACGACGTCATCTCGATTCGAAATGATGGCCCCACCGCGACCGGCCGTGAGAAGCTTGCTGCCACCAAAACTATGCACACCCACGTCGCCCCATGTGCCGGCGCGGCGACCCTCGATCGTTGCCCCCGTCATCTGGCATGCATCTTCAATCACCGGAAAGCCGTATTCCTCAGCGAAACGAGTGACTCTCGACATCGTCACCACACCGCCATGCAAATGCGAGACAATGACGGCCTTCGTTCGGGAAGAGACGGCATCAGCCAAACCGGCGACAGCCAGGTTCCAATTGTCTGGCTCGATATCGACGAGGACTGGAGTCGCACCGACCGCCAGGACATTTTGAAAATTCGCCTTAAAATCGTACGCGGATAAAATAACTTCGTCGTCGTGGCCGACCTGTAACCCACGTAAGGCCAATTCAATTGCAACAGTGCCACTCGCACACAGAACAGCATGCGCGCTATCGTGATAATCCATGAGCTGCTGTTGCAGCCTCTCACAATAGGGCCCGTGGTACCGCCCCCAATCACCGCTTTCACCCAGCGTGAGCAGCACCTCACGAAGCGCCGGATCAGCAGGTGGCCAATCCGGAGGACCGCTCGGACGGATCGGCGTTCCCCCCAAAATTGCCGGAAACGCCGCATCGTTTGTTTCGGAAGACGGCATCGATCGTTTAAAACCCGGTTGCCATGCTTTTTGGCACTCAAACCGAACGAGCACCAGTCAAAAAGGCCCATAAATTCGGGCCAACTCATCGGAAAGTTTGGTTGTTGTCCGTTTTCTCGAGCCGCTTTATTCCGCTAGGATGAGTTGAAGGTCCTTCGGTGTGCGCAATCACTTGAGCCGCACATCACGGGCCGTTTACGCATTTGTCGCAGGTTCTCGACAGCAAGGCAAGCACATGCAGCCACGTCATACGATTCGATACGTAATGGTTGGGGGATTTCTGGGAGCCGGTAAGACGACCACGCTGGGCCGACTCGCATCGCACTATATCGAACAGGGCCTGAATGTCGGAATCGTGACGAACGATCAGGCGACTGACCTCGTCGATACAAATACTCTACGAATGCAAGGCTTTGACGTCGGCGAAGTTGCGGGCGCCTGCTTTTGCTGCAATTTCGACGAACTCATGTCGACAATCGAAGACCTGGGAAACGAGCAAAAGCCCGATGTCATTCTGGCAGAGCCGGTCGGTAGCTGTACCGACCTCGTCGCGACCGTGATTCAGCCAATCAAGCGGCTGTTCGAAGCGGAATTTCAAATCGCCCCTTATGTGGTCATTCTCAAACCGAGCCATGGTCGCAAAATTCTTGCGAATGAACAGCGCGCCGGTTTTTCTCCCAAAGCTGCCTATATCTTGAAGAAACAACTGGAAGAGGCGGATGCGATTCTCATCAATCGGATCGACGAACTCAACGAAGAGCAGATCGAGGAACTAACGAGTTTGGTGCAGCAGTATCAGCCCGGCGTTCCCATTCTGCGACTGTCTGCCAAGACCGGCGACGGTTTTGACGCGTTAACCGAACTGCTCGCCCAGAACGGAGACTTCGGCCGGCGCGTGCTCGATATCGACTACGACACCTATGCGGAAGGCGAAGCGGAACTTGGCTGGCTCAACAGCAGCGTACGCGTCAGCGCCGAGAAATCATTTCCACTCGACCAGCTGCTGTTGTCCATTGTCGAATTACTGCGCGACGAACTCCAAACCATTGAAGCGGAAACAGCACACCTGAAAACAATCGGCCTCTGGGAGGGGTTCTTCGGAGTCGCAAATCTCATTAGCAGCGAAAACGAACCCGAACTATCGTTGCCTTCAAATTGCGACGTGCGAAACGTAGACGTCATTGTCAATGCCCGTGTCGCCTGCGACCCAGCCCTATTGGAAGAACGCGTGAAATCGGTCGTCACCCGAGCCTGCGAAGCCCAAGACGCGACACCAGAGTTTCGCCAGACCCAAAGTTTTCGCCCCGGTCGCCCTGTCCCCACGCATCGGTACGATGACGTCGAATGAGTCCGCTGCGAGTGACGATAGAATTCCCGCGATCGACCGAATTACCGGCCCGACTTCGGCTCGGTCGCGCGGGATTTCGGTTTCTCTGCATCCCCTTTTAGATCAGACGACGCCAGAATGATGTTCTCTTCCGTCATTTCGCTGCCGGTCAGTTCAACACCAATGCGCCCCCGATTCATCACCAGAATTCGGTCGCTCATCCGCAAAATCTCCGGCAGGTCGCTGGAGATCAATAACAACGCATTTCCCTGTGCAGCTAACTGGTCAATCAGGCCATGAATCTCTGCTTTGGCCCCGATGTCGACTCCTCGCGTCGGTTCATCGAGCAGCACAACCTGTGGGTTCCTCTCCAGCCAGCGACCGAGCATCGTCTTTTGTTGATTGCCACCGCTCAACGTACCGATCGGCTGTCGCGAGTTGGCTGCGCGAATATCGTACTTGGCAACCGCGTTTGTTACGCGATTTCGCTCGAGGCGGGGAGGGATCAATCCCCATTTGGCCAGCAAGTCGGAGAATCCAATGGTCAGCGATTTTTCGACCGAGTGATTGAGGACCAATCCCTGCCGTTTGCGTTCTTCCGGAAGATAGACCAGTCCACGATTCAGCGACTGCCACGGACCGCGAGGTTTCCATGGCTGGTCGAGAAGCCTCATCGTCCCGCCATCGACGCCATACAACCCGTAGATCGCCCGGGCCAGTTCCGACCGTCCGGCCCCCACAAGACCAGCCAATCCGACGATTTCACCGGCATGGATGGAGAACGAAACGTCCTGAAACATCTCAGATCGGGAAATCCGATCGAGTTCCAACATCGGCTTGCCCGTTTTGCGTTCATGGCTATGGGCATAAACTTGCTCCAAGGGGCGGCCAACCATGTCGTGCACCAGTTGCGTGGGCGAAAGGCCCTCAGTCTTGTGAATGTTGACGAGTTGCCCGTCCCGCAACACGATCACCCGGTCGGTAATGTTGAAGATCTCATCGAGCCGATGGGAAACATAGAGCACGGTAACGCCCTGCGCGCGAAGTCGTCGCAAATGGTCGAACAATCGTTCGACTTCAGGTTCGGTGAGACTAGCGGTCGGCTCATCGAGAATCAGCAACTGGGCGTCGCGCGATAACGCCGTTGCAATGGCCACCTCTTGCAATTGAGCTGCGGTGAGGTCGGCCGCGAATGCCTGCGGTGAGGTATCAATCCCACACGCCCTTAGCCGTCGGCCGGCCTCGGAATGAAGCGCCGGCCAATTCACTCCCTGCCATCTGTATCGGGGCCAGCGTTCGCCCATCAGAACGTTTTCCCCAACTGTTAAATGGCCGAAGTATTCCAACTCCTGATGAATGGTGGCTATGCCGGCACTCAGCGCGTCGCCTGGTGAGCGAAACTGCACATGTTTGTTTTTCCATAGGATGTTCCCGCCGTCGGGTAAGTAGACTCCGCAGAGCAGCTTGATCAAGGTCGACTTGCCGGCACCGTTTTCGCCCACCAAGCCGATGACCTCTCCGGGCTGCAGTTCCAACGAAACCGGAGACAGCGCGCGGACCGGACCGAACGACTTTTCAACGTGCTGCAGTTGCAATAGCGGAGTGCTCAAGAATCGGGCCCGTTGCTCGTTGAAATCTCGCAAGTTGCCAAGTCGACAAAATCCGGGGAGTCCGCCGAATGTCGATAGCGATGACTGCGAATGATTTGGCCGTCAACAACAAGAAATGCACCTGGCAATTGAAAAACATCACCGATCGGCTTACCAGGCTTGTTACCTTTCAAAATAGTCGATTTGAATCCTTGCCACCATATCCGTGGACCCATGACCTGTCCCCATGTACCACGTTGCAGGCCGAATTCCCGATAAAGTCGCTGCTGGGGATCGCTGATTCGAGAAACGTCCGATAGGCCGTATCTGGCAAATAGTTCTTTCGCCTGCATCTCTGGCATCATGTGGACCAGGACAATCTGCGTTTCCATCGTGGGGAATTCGGAACGCAGTGCGGAAAGTTCGGCCAGCGTCTGTCGGCAAAACGGACAGCCGCTATGCCGCAAGAAGACGACCAACACGGGTGAGCGATGCGAAAGTTCAGCGATGGATTGGCCGTTTTGATCTTTCTCCGCGTACATCAGTTCTGAATCGAATCCCGTCATTGAGCCGATCCCATTATCCACGACGAATGGCGTCCATGGGGGCCATACGAGTTGCCCAATAGGCGGGATACAGTCCGCCGATCATTCCCACGATCGTGCTAAAGAAGAGGCTAAACAGCAGCAGCCCGGGACTCGCGTACAAATGGACCTGATCCGGCCACTTCCAATTAATGATTTGTGTGGCAATCCATCCCAATGAACTGCCGGCGATCCCACCGGCGATCCCCAGGACGGCACTTTCGTAGGTTATCAATTTCATCACGTCGAGTTTCGTCCAACCGTTAGCTTTGAGTATTCCGAACTCGATGATTCGTTCGCTCACACTCATCAGCATGGTGTTCACAATGCTCAACACGGCTATTGTCACACCAATTCCTGTGAGAATTCCCAAAATAATGTCCAAATCGGCACTCAATTCGTCGACTCGTTCTCCCCATTCCGAACCACTGCGGACTTCGACCGGCGAATCTTCCAAATCTTCCACATCGCTTGAAGTCGTTTGGGACGACTCCATCTCGTGCTTTTGTTCAGTGGCATCAGCATTCGCGGAGGAGGGCGGCACTTCACCTTGTGGCTGCCCGCCCGACGGTTGGTACAGCCATTTGGTGATGGTCTCCCAAAATCCGCCGACAAGACTGTCAGCCGAAATTCCTCCCAGCCCGAGGAGTGACTCGAAGCCGTCGGTTTCAATTTGCCGACCATGGAAACGACGCCGAATCGACTCGACAACGAGTTCATCATCCGTCGAACCGTCGGTCTCCACATAGAAATTGTTGACCGAATCGGGACTCAACCGCGACATCATTCGAACCTGATCGATATCGAGAATAATGGCCACATCGAGCAAGATCGATCCGCAGTGGTAGATGCCCACGATTTCCAATTCGTAACCATTGACCGCCAGCAGGTCGCCAACGCCGACTTGGCGCCTTTCCGCAATCGGCTGACTAATCACCGCATGGAGTGTGCCTCGGTCGCTCAAATCGAGGAATCGTCCCGCGACGATGCTGTCACGGTAAACGGCTTCCTTCAACTGCAATCGCGATTCAATGTCGGCTCCGAACAGAAAGCGCGGCGGGCTGATAATGCGTTCGTTCTCGATGACATTCACCCGCGCCCAGACTTCCGGTGTGACGACGGCAACACCTTCGGTTTCGGCAATCTCGTCGCCCCAATCGGCCGGAATTCGAGAAAACAAGGGGATGGGAGCCCCCGTCTGAATCACCACCACGCCGGGAATCCGCCCGAAAGTATCGGCCACCATGAAGTCGATGCCCTCCGCAACGGAGAACAATCCGACCATCCCCATGATAGCCACCGTGAGGCCCAACAAGGCTAACAGCGACCGGATGGGACGGTTGGCAAGATTTCGGAAGGCAAATCGGAACATCGAGCTACGTCTTAGTTGAGTCAGCCAAGTTTAGGTATCTTGAATGGACTGTTGCAAGAGCCGTACAATACCGCTGAATTGACGCCGGTATGGCGCATCGTTTTGAGTCGGCACGTGTTCGATTTCAACTGGAATACTGCCAAGCTCTGTCGATTCTCCCGCTCAACGCGGGCTTCTGTGTTGAATTTTTCTGTATAGATTCTAGATCAATGTCCTCGAAAGATTACTACAAGGTCCTGGGCGTTTCCCGTGAAGCATCGGCCGACGAAATCCGTAAGGCCTACAAGAAGCTGGCTCGGGAGAATCATCCCGATATGCGGCCCAATGACAAGGCAGCCGCCGAAAGATTCAAGGAGATTCAAGAAGCCAATTCGGTTCTCAGCGATCCGGAGAAACGCGAGCAATATGACCGGTATGGAACGGCCTTTCCCGGAGGACAGCAAGCACAATCCTGGTCGACTGGCCCCGCTGGTTCGGGACCGATCGATTTGGGTGATCTCTTTGGAAACGGCGGGGCCGTTGACTTAGGCGATTTGTTCGGCGGGGCATTCGGCGGACGATTCGGCGATGGACAACGTCGACAAACTCAGCGGCCCACCAAAGGCCAAGATTTGCGCGCCAGGATCGAGGTTCCCTTTCACGTCGCCGCGCTGGGGGGCAGCCACGATTTGCGAATCACTCGCGGCGATCAGCCGGAGCGGCTCTCGATCAAGGTGCCGGCCGGTGTTGCCGATGGTGCCGTCATCCGACTGGCCGGGCAAGGGCAAGCCGGATTCAACGGCGGCCCGGGCGGAGACTTGTTAGTAACCGTAAAGGTCGCCGATCATCCGTATTTTCGTCGTGAAGGCAACAACCTTCTGCTTGATGTACCGGTGACCGTCACCGAAGCAGCATTGGGTGCCAAGATTGAAGTTCCGACATTGGAAGAAGGCCATGTCATACTGACGATTCCCCCCGGGACATCGAGTGGCTCCAAATTGCGATTGCGAGGCAAGGGTATCGTCGACCAAAAACGAGGCACACATGGCGATCAATTCGTCATTGTAAAAATTGTGGTACCGACAGAAACCAATGATCGGGCGAAGCAGCTGTTCGAGGAGATCGCACAAATCGCGCCGATGTCCCCTCGTGCCAAATTATGGTAAGCGCCGGTCAAACCGATCATCACTTCGGGCTTCGATTTGGTACGATCGTATCTGTCAACGGATCGTGAGTGAAATGGTTTCAGGACCGTCGTATGACCGGTGATATGCGATCGCACGTTTTCCAGAACGATTGACGCGCCATTGTGACCAGACTGCAATTCTTGAAACAACATGATTCCCGAGGCTTGGCTGTCCGATGGCGGCACCTGTTCGCTTTCGTGATTCTCGCGTTGTCGGCAGATCTTGTCGCTGACGAAACCACGACGCCTCCAACCAAACGGCAAGAGGCACCAGCGGCTGTAAAGCAGGAAGCGCCGGAGGATGACAATAACCAGAAACGGATTGCGACAATCTGGACATTGATCTTGGTCGTTATCGCCATTGCGTTAGTGGGTGTTATCCTGGTCATGGGCACCGCTGCCTGGGGCCATAGCTTAAGACGGGTATTGCGTATGGAATTGCCAGAGCAATCGCGGGGCGATGAATTCTGGTATTTGCGGCCCGAAAAGAAACTCGAGTCCGGTGAATCGTCTTCTTCGGCAGACGAGGATGATTTGTCCTCTTCTCAGGAAACAACAGAACCTTGAATCGGTTCCGATTTCAGCGGTCGATGCGCATTCGATCTTCCGACGATTTCAAGCGCATTTACGAGTTGCAGCAACGTGTCGGTGACGGGCGGCTGCTGATTTTTGGTGCAAAGAACGATTTGCAAAACTCTCGATTGGGGTTGAGCGTCTCACGCAAGCACGGAAATGCTGTCCGAAGAGTTCGCCTTAAACGTTTAATTCGAGAATCTTTCCGGTTGAGCCAACACAACATACCAACCGGATTCGATTTTATTGTGATCCCCAGACAAGGGGTCGTTGCAACGATCGCAGAACTTCAATCGTCAATTCAACGTTTGACTCAAAAAGTCGCAAATCGAATCGGGGAGAGTGATTCTCCGTGAAACTGATCGAGTCGATCATCCACATTCCGGCGCGCTTGCTGATTGGCCTCGTCCGGGGTTACCAGCTACTTCTCAGCCCGTGGCTGGGTCGGAATTGCCGTTTCTATCCCTCGTGCAGCGAGTATTTCATACAAGCTGTCATCAAATACGGCGCCCTGGTCGGCTCAGCAAAGGGGGTTTTGCGGATCTTGAAATGCCATCCGTTTCATCGAGGTGGCTATGACCCACCGTAAACTCGTCGGCCCGACGGCGAAAGAGACCGATATTCTTCGGATTCTCTCACTGCGTTTACGAAGACGTTCTACGGCGAGACATGTTTCGGTGCGGGCGTGATCGTAATCGGCCGGGGGTCGGTAACACGGTAGGACTGCTCACGTGCAACTCTGTTCGTCGTCATGGCCGGGCCGGAATGGATCGAGGAGCCGGTGGGCGACATCAAAACCGAGCGATGAGTAATCGGCGGTGCAGCCGATGTTTGGGGGGCATGCGGCCATCGTTGAATTGACTCATTGGGGTTCGTCCGATTGCGTGTCGGAACCGGGCCATAGCTGTCGGTGTATTGAGTCTCAACATATTCCGGCTGCTTGTGAACTGGAACGTGGCCTGCAGTGGTCTTACGGTATTGGCCAACGGGTACGTCCCACGTATGTCCCCAACTATTACCTAACGAGTGACCGGCAACCGTTTGATGTTCAGTCGTTGCAGCATGGTTTGCACCAGACAGATCACGTCCGTAGCGATTGGAATCGCTTTGGTATCGGGCTGGATCGAACGGCTTCGAATCAATTGGCTGCTTCTTGGGGATCACGTGACTTTTCGCGTAATCGCGCGATGCCGGCTGCCGATTTTCCGATAGCGGATTAATCGTCAGTGAGTGCAAATCGTGCTTTGAAGCATTGATTTCGCCGTAGTCGGCCAAGGCGAATGTTTTAGGGTTGGACGCCAGGAGTTCCTCCAAGGTCGGTTCCGTCTCGTCAACATCGGCAGGTTCTGGAGCTTCAACGCTGTTCTGCCTCATTTGCTGCCACTTGCTCGTCGGGCGAACACGAGACGGCTTCCGCTCGGCAAGAATGCCTTGATTGGCCGAAGTTGGCTTCGGGGTTGACGTCGATCGTTGCGGTGCTGTGAATCGAACCGACTCGATTATTTGCCGGACACGACCACCGAATGGTCGAAACAAACCTGGCTGATCACCCGACTCGGAATCGGTCGATTGATTAGTCTCGTAGTTGGTTGGGTGCCCCGGTACCGGCGGAGCCGAAGGATTCGTTTCTGTCGGAACCGGTTCTGCAGGCGGCGGAGGCGTTGCATTGGGACCCGGTCCGTAGTTGTTCATATAGGGATCGAAACCAGGAGAGGTATGCAGTGGATATTGATCGTGAGGTTGAAACGATCCTTTGTGCGAATGAATGTAGCTTTGAGTCTGTTGACAGCCCGTCGTGCAACGGCCCTTACAACCGAAAAACCCTGCCAAAGCGATCAAGCCAACCGAAACAGCACTCTTATACACGGATTCTCTAAACATACCGTTCCTTCCCTGTGCATCGCCGAATTCATCGCATGGGTGGGATACATAAAACCCTGCAAACAAATGAAAGCGATTCAGAGGGATCAATCGGCCAAATCGGTGGGAGTCAGCCATGCTCCCCGTGAGAATCCGAAATTTCGAACGAGATTGGCCGCCGATTCATGCACAGGACATCGTTCACCGAAACTCTTCCAATCGACCACACTAAATCAGATTCGCCGATTATTACGGTCCCGTTGAGGTGACCGCGTCCTGTTGTACCGGTCGGGTAATCTTCGCGCTATGCAGAAAGCCGCGGGATTACAACTTTCATCGAGAATCAGGAAGGTTGCCGGTTTGTTTACCGAGCGGGATGTCGCATCGAGCGGTCGACTAGGAACATCTTCTCAAGAGTCTGACGTGCCGGCAGCGGCTGACGGGATGCTATTCCTCCATCACGTCCTTCTCTTTTTCCGATGCCGCGTTATTCACTTGGTTCTCGAACTTCTTGGTCAGTTCCTGAACCTTATCCTTGGTCTGGTCGCGCTCATCTTCGGTGAGAATCTTACCTTTTTGCGATTGGTCCGCATGTTTGTTGGCATCACGGCGGATATTGCGAATGGAAATGCGAGCCTCTTCCGCGAACTCCTTAACTCGAGAAACGAGTTGTCGACGGCGTTCGGTCGACAGCGGTGGCACGTTGAGACGTATCAACCGGCCGTCCGAATTCGGAGCCAAACCGACATCGCTGGCTTGAATGGCCTTCGTAATATCGCTGATCGACGATGCGTCGAAAGGACGTATGACGATTTGTTGTGGTTCCGGCACACTAATCGTCGCCAGTTGTTTGAGCGGCGTCGGCGAGCCGTAGTATTCCACACGAATCGTGTCAACCAAACCGGGCGTGGCGCGACCGGTCCGCAATCCCTTTAGCTGGTCGTGGAAAATCTGTGCCGCCTTCTCCATTCGCTCTTCAGCGTCGAGTAGAATTTCGTCTTGGTCCATTTCGACAATCCCCGATCTTCTTTTCCACTGGCAATATCGACGGCGGATTCAACAGTCGTCTTGCCCGCGACGATTTGGTGTGACGGATTGCACCGGTATGCCGAAGAATGAAACCAATTTGGTATCGTATCGGCTGCGAAACCGGCTCAATGACATCACCATACCGGAATCCCAGGGCATTGAAAAGCATTGCGAGATGTACGCCAACGCAACGTGACAACCGCTTGATTATGTAGAGACATCGTCGATCGCGAGGACGAATGATGGACCGCCCTTGAACACCGGCAGCGAAGCCTCCGACCGGCCAACGCGGAACGCACCTTGGTAGGGTGGCTTATCCTTCGGTAGCATTACCGATTTGCGACGCAGGAACGACTCGTGTCCCAATCCGTTCCCCGGCAATGGCCCGGCCGATATTCCCCACTTTTTTGTAGTTGAACACGACGATGGGAATATTGTGTTCCATACAATGGTGGAATGCCTGTGCATCCATAACCTGCAATCCCTGCTGCAGGACATCCTGAAAAGAGATCTCGGAGTATCGGACGGCATGGGGATTCTTTTCAGGATCTTCAGCGTAGACCCCATCGACTCGGGTCGCCTTTAACACGACGTTGGCTTCGATTTCTCGAGCCCGCAAGGCTGCAGCCGTATCGGTCGTGACAAACGGACTGCCCGTGCCCGCGGCAAGAATAACAACCCGGCCTTTTTCCAAATGGCGGATACATCGTCGCCGAATAAAGGGCTCGGCCACGCCTTCCATGCGGATCGCCGTTTGCAATCGAGTCGAAACTCCTTGGTTTTCCAACGCATCCTGCAGGGCCAATCCGTTAATGACCGTGGCAAGCATTCCCATATAGTGGGCAGTCGACGGATTGATCGTCGCACTCACGGCGGAAAATTCTTTGCCACGCAGGATGTTTCCGCCGCCACAAACGATGGCCAGTTCGACGCCGGAGGCAACGACGTTGCGAATTTGCTCGCAGATCGAAGTAATTTCGGCCATGCTAATGCCCGATTCGCCCGATCGGCAAAAGCTTTCGCCACTGATTTTTAGAAGCACACGTTTATAATGCGAAGTCGGCGATCCGCCCGGCGCGACATCTGACATGCGGTGTGACCTTTTCTTTAATCGCCCACGCCCAACGCCCAACGTGTAAATGATTTCGCCTTCAGGCCCTCTTCCGCAAGCGCCTGGGAAACCGTTTTGGAGTCATCTTTGGCGAATGGCTGAACCACGAGGACGCCCTGGTCGACATAAAATGTCTTCATCCGACCATCGACGATCTTCTCGATGATGTTATCCGGCTTGCCGGTTGCCTTCGCCTCTTCCACTAATCGATCACGTTCGGCCTGCACGTCCGATTGGTTGAGCTGTTCCGCATCGACGACTGCCGGTTTGAGCGCGGCGATGTGCATGGCGACATCGCGTAAGACCGCCGAGGTTGCCTGGTCTCCATCCGCTTGAAACAACACGCCTGTTTTACCGTCGTGATGCACATAACCGCCGACGGGTCCGTCGACGCGGGTGATCCGTGCCAAGACAATCTTCTCGCGAATCTTATTGACGAGTTCTTCGTAAATTTCGTTTAAGGACTGTCCATCGCCATCGGGAGCCGGCTGCTGAAGCAATTCTTCGGGTGACTCGGCACCCGGACCGTTCAGCAGTTGGTGGGCACACTGTTTGGCGAGCGATTGAAAACCGTCATTGGCTGCGACCGGTGCTGATTCACACTGCAACTCGATCATCGCGGCAGCGCTACCATCTTCTTTGGCAACGATATAAACCTGCCCCTCGGCGGTGACGTTGTCCGCCCGTTTGTCCAAGATCTTCTTGTGTTGATCCTTGAGAATCTCGACTGCTTTTTCTTCGTCTCCTCCCGCTTCAACGAGAGCTTTCTTGCAGTCCATCATTGGCAGGTCGGTTCGATCCCGAAGTGCTTTGACTGCGGCCGCCGTTATTTCAGCCATGGCAACAAGACTCCTCTAGTGGCCGACATTCGACAAATGTCGGAACGTGACTAAACGTGTGTATTCAGCAGGGAATTGGCTGCTGCTTTTGATTCATCGAAACAAACGTGCGATTGGGGAACTCCATTGTGCTCCATTCGACGATTGCGCGGCGCCCATGTCGGCCGAACAATGACCGTCGACCGTCGAAATTCTTGGCGCGCATGTTTTACAGCGAAGGAACCGCCTTGGGCTCATCCATCTGATCGTCGTCGTCCTTTGGCTTGGACGGAATTTGTGATTTCCCTTCCAAAACCGCCTCGCTGAGGTGCTGCAGAATCAGACGGATCGAACGAATACTATCGTCATTACCGGGGATGGGAAGATCGACAACATCCGGATTGGAATCGGTATCGATCAACGCCACCACCTTGATTCCCAGAATTTGAGCTTCGTGAATACAATTCTTCTCTTTGCGAGGATCCACGACAACGATCGCTTCTGGCAATCGATTCATATCTCGGACGCCGGACAAGTTCCGGTGGATCTTCCTTCGTTCCCGTGTCAAAGACGACTGGCGCTTCTTGGAATACGTTGCCAACTCGCCGCTTTCGTCGAGCGCTTCCAACTCTTCCAGGCGATTCAGTCGACTGCGAACGGTTCGAAAGTTTGTTAAGGTGCCCCCCAACCAGCGTTCCGTCACATACGGCATACCGCACTCGGTTGCAGCTTCAAGAGTCGGTAGGGCGGCCTGTCGTTTTGTGCCCACAAAAAGCACCAGACTTCCCTGAGCGGCCACCTTTTGCAGGTACCGCTTGGCCCGAAGCAGACCCCGAATCGTTTCCTTGATATCGATAATGTGAATCAAGTTGCGGCGGCCGTAAATGTAGGGGCGCATTTTCGGATTCCAGCGACTTGTCTTGTGCCCGAAATGCACACCCGCCTCAAGAATATCTTTGACTACAATTTCTGCCACTTCGGCTTACTCCTCGATTCCGCACTTGAGAAAACGCCTGTCGGGGACGGACAGAGAACGTCAACCAATCCAAACCTCGAACCAATCGAGAACGGATGAACTGCCTTGGCTGAGTCCGCCATGCATAAGTCGGCATCGCGCGACGGATCGCTCCGAATTCAGCGCCGCACAATGACTCGGACGGGTTATCGTATCGGCTTGTCATTTTGCCGTCAAACCAAGGCAGATCAAGAATTTGAGTTCGGGGGCCGACGCGACGTTCACTCGTCGGGACCTCCCCGATGGCTCCGATCTGTCGAAGGGGAGTCGTTCGCCAGGCCGGCAGCCCGGTGTTCTTCCTATTTCTTCCAGCCGACCCTGGAGCCGGCAGCAACTCGACTTTCTTCGGCCGCCATTTTTCGGCTACGGGGGCCGATTTCTCGGTATTTTGACGTCGTCAGGGATCGCAGTCAGCCGGAGCCTCTGCATCCCGCGAGATCGAGGAGACCCACCTAACTTGGCCGCAAACGGCACGCTTTTCCCCTAAAACCGTGCCGACCCGCGGACCTGGACAAGGTCGATCCCCGTGTAATCACCTTAAGGAAATGGTGGCGTTTGTCGCTGCTAATCGGTTCGTGACAATTACTACGGCTGATTGGAGTCACGTTAGGCCGGTTTTTCGCTAGGGAACACGTGTCGAGCGTCGAATTGAGGCGCCGTTGACAATTCCCAGCCCCAGCACTAACCTCCGCGTTACGTCGGGCCGATTGAACACTTAAGAACATACTACCCAAAGGGTTCCGTAAACACCGTGTATATCACGCTTGTCGGTGATACCAATCGGATCAATTGAGAGACCTGCCATGCACTGTTTGCTTCGTCTTCGCATTGTCTGGGCTACCGCATTCTTGCTGACCCTCGGCAGTACCGCCAGCGCACAGGATGACGACTGGGCAGTGAAATTGTTCGAGAAGACGAAACACGATTTCGGCCAAGTCGCCAAATCGTCGAAGGTCAGTTACCAATTCAAGATGAAGAATATCTACAAGCAGACCGTTCACATCTCCAATGTGAGAACAACCTGCGGCTGCTCAGTGGGTCGTCCCAGCACCAACACCTTGAAGAGCCTCGAAGAGGGCTACGTCGAAGTCTCTTTAGACACCGAGCGTTTCTCGCGCCGGAAAGACTCTAACCTGATTATCACGTTCGACGCGCCCAAGCATGCCGAAGTTCGCATCCCTTTGACGGCCTACATCCGGACCGACGTGGTACTCAGTCCCGGCGATGTCAATTTTGGTGCCGTCGATGTCGGCAGCGAAGCCCACCGCAAGGTGAGTATTGCCTATGCCGGGCGAAATGATTGGAAAATTGCAGACTTGGTATTATCCAATCCTTACCTTTCAGCACATCTCGTTCAACGGGAACGCTCTGGAAGCCGAATCAGCTATGATCTCGACGTTGCGTTAAAGCCATCGGCACCGGTCGGGATTATTCGTGATCGGCTTTACCTGGTCACCAACGATGCCAGCAGCCCGCGAGTCCCCGTCCTGATTGAAGCACGCGTCGAAGCGGATATTACCGTCACGCCGCCGATCGTCGCATTGGGGACATTGGTTCCGGGAAAATCCAAAACCGTCAATGTCGTCCTGCGTGGCAAGAAACCATTCAAGGTCGATCGCATCGAATGCGAGTCCGACCGGGGCGCGTTCAAAGTAAGTTTGCCCAACACCACAAGCCCGGTCCATGTTTTGCCACTAACCGTTGTTCCGCCGGAAACCCCGGGTCGCTTCGACGAAGAGTTTACGGTGACCGTCCAAGACCGCGAAATTCCATTGACGTTTAAGGCCATTGGGACCATCACGCAGGTCGCTTCGAGCCAGGGCGCGGAATAACCAACCACGACCGACAGGCAGGCCGGATCGGGCAAGAGAGTGCGCAACAGTCATACCTGTAAGCGACAGCGACAAGACGTTTTGCGCGAAATGCCCGTTGATGCGCTTCGATTCCTGTTTGCTGCAATGCTCAGGCCGAGTCGCTGCTATGCAGTTCTTCCAAGGAAATGAAGCCGGTCTGTTGTTCGACTGGCGATGCGCATTGTCCGCATCCCGAACCACAACCACTGCCAGTCGATTGAGTGAGCATTCGGTAAGCGCGCCGGCAAAGCACGACAGCCGCGACGGCCACGCACAGTAACGCCATTGCCGATTGCCAGTCGATTTCGAACATCGTCATCTCGTCAAAACATCATTCCGACCCGGTAGGTCACGAATGCCCCGCAGTAAGCGAGCGTCGTCATATAGCAAAACGTAAATGCCGGCCAGAACCAACTGTTTGTCTCACGTTTGATTACCATCAGCGTCGCTGCACACTGTGCGCACAAAGCGAAGAAAACCATAATCGAAAGGGCCACCGGGACGTTATAGACTACAGTACCATCGGGCCAGCGGGATTCCTGAATCGCCCCTTTGAGCCCTTCCGACTCCTCATCGACGTCGGCCCCCAAACTGTAAATGGTCCCCAGCGTGGCGATGATGACCTCGCGTGCCGGAAACGAAGCCAACGCCCCAACGCCGATTTTCCAATCCCACCCCAACGGCTTAACAATCGGTGCAATGAGGTGACCCGCACGGCCAAGAAAACTGCCTTCTAAAAGTTCGCTGTTGATCGAATTATACTCAGCCGTGGCTTTCTGCAATTCCGCTTCGACCTGTTCTTGTTGCTGTTGCAACGTCACCAACTGAGTTTCCGCGCCGGAATTTGGCTCCGAGGTCGAATTCCCCGCGTTACCGTCGACTGATTCCGTTGTCGGTTGCAGCGCGGCTATTTCGCTTGATGTCGATTCCAGCTGCGATTCCAACCGGCTGATTTCCACTTGCAGCGGATACAACCTCGAATGATCGCCGGGAAAGTATGCTGCCGCCCAAATGACAATGGTGGTCGCGAAGATCAAAGTTCCCGCACGCGTCACGAATGCCCGCGCGCGGTCGTAAACACGACTGAGAACAATTCGGGGTGACGGCCATTTATAGGCGGGCAATTCCATAACGAACGGGGGGGTTTCTCCTCGAAAAAATGTCTTCTTCAAAAGCCAAGCCACGGGGATGGCCACAAGTGCCCCCACCGACGACATTCCAAACAATACCAATGCCTGCAATCCGAATTGCCATGACCAAAATCCGATATTCCAGTCCCAATAGACAACCGACGGAATAAACGCACCGATCAGCAACACATAAACCGGTACGCGGGCCGAACAACTCATCAGCGGGGCGACAAGAATTGTCACCATCCGATCTTTCCGGTTTTCGATCACTCTGGTCGCCATCACGCCGGGGATCGCGCAAGCAAATGACGACATTAGGGGAACAAACGACTTGCCGCTCAGGCCAACACACGACATCAGCCGGTCCATCAAGAAGGCCGCTCGGGCCATGTAGCCACAGTCTTCCATCAACGCAATAAAGAGAAACAGAAAGACAATCTGCGGCAGGAAGATGATCACACCGCCGACTCCGGCAATGACACCGTCGGTCAACAAACTTCGAAAGGCTCCAGGAGCCAACCAACCTTCGACGACACCGACAAGCCAGCCTTGAGCGACTTCGATGGCATCCATAAATGGGCCGGCCCAGGAATAGATCGATTGAAATACCAGTAGCATCAACAAAGCGAATATTAGTATTCCGGAAACACGGTTGGTCAGAATCCGATCGAGTCGATCGCTACCGGTTACCTTTTCCCTTGGCTCCTGCTCGATGGCACCCTCGAGTAGCTCTCGTGCCCAGGCGTAGCGGACACGCGCTTCGACCATGGGAATCTTGCAGTTCGCTTCGCTCAACTCTTCCCGCAAGGAAGCCAATAGCGCAGGCAGCCCGTCCCGATGACGGTGGGCAAAGTAGTTTTCGACGTGACCACCAACATCGAGGATCAACCGCTCGACGATATATTCGGGAATCTCTTCTTCGCCCCACTCGCGAAGTTGATTTCTGACTGACTCGCACGCGGTATAAAACTCCGCGGGAAAGGGTCGGGGCTGGTCTTGGGTGGACTGTTCGTGAACCGCTTGAACAGCTGTGCGGAGTTCGTCCAAACCTTTGCGACGATGCGCTTCGGTCGTAATGACGGGAATCCCGAGTCGCTGTTGCAGTAAGCCGACGTCGATTTTGGTTCCCCGTTCCGAGGCGACATCGCACATGTTGAGAACGAGAATCGTCGGCAGTCGTAAGTCGAGAATCTGGCTTAACAGGTAAAGATTTCGTTCCAGATTCGACGCGTCGACAATACAAATGACGGCGTCCAAACCGCCGATGTCCGGCTGCTTTCCGAGCAAGACATCGACCGACACCATTTCGTCTTTGGTGCGGGGGGAAAGACTATATGTTCCTGGAAGATCAATGAGCTGTATCGGACGGCCATTCCACTTCACACGCCCGATCTTCTTTTCGACCGTCACTCCGGGATAGTTGCCCACTTGCGACTGCAATCCCGCCAGGGCATTGAACAGCGTGCTTTTGCCCGTATTCGGATTCCCGATAATTGCGATCTGCAATGATCTTATGGCGGGAACAGATTCCGTCGTCGACATCAAACTAGGCCTAGGTGTTTCGATGAATTGTCTCGGCGACCTGTCCCCGGTCCTCATGACCGCAACCGGCCTTAATTCAGACCATCACGCCCGTCTTCCTGGTCGACGCCATCCAAGCTTAACCATCAATTTGTTGCACGCTGACTCGCGCGGCCTCTCTCAACCGCAAAGACAATCGATAACCGCGGACCTGGAATTCCAACGGGTCACCAAACGGGGCTGTGCCGATCAGTGAAATCTCTTCCCCTTCGGTCAGCCCCATTTCCATTAACCGAATCGCGATGGCATCATCACCGTTCACGGCTAATACGCGTGCCTGCTGCCCCACTGATAACTCATCGAGGGTCGTCATCGATCGCCAAAATTCCTCAAGCCATCAACAATTGCAGGGCGAAAGCGATTCCGCTGATTGCGTCTCAAACTTCGGCCGGCGACGATTCCCTTTGTGACTCACCAGCGGCAATCGGGCCGGGCTCCACCACAACGGCTCCAGCCTGTTCACCGCGGAAGCTGATCCTTTGGTGATCGACAGCCAGAATGCAGGGGGAACCGGGACGCACCATTCGCACGGTTTGACCGACGCACAGACCCATTTCCGCTAACCGATGGACCAAAGATTGATCTCCGTCGATTTCGATGACGCGGCCCTGTTCACCGGAGCGCAGCAATTCAATGGGGATGGCGTTGTACACAGTCCAAATCCTGCCAAATCGGCCGTTATTGCACTTGAGATTCAATCTCAATTCGTCTTGGTATTCTATCGTCAATATGAACAATTCCACAAGCATTCATTGCCAGTTTGCTGCCAATTCTTGTTGAATTGACAGAAGTCGAAAGGGCAAGGACTAAGTGGCGAGACCATTGCTTGTTCGGTACAGTCAAAGCAGCAACCGGGCGAACGATTGGCATCCCCTACGACGGTTTCGAGCAAACGGCAATTCGCGTCTCGGAAGTTCAGCTTGTCTCGCCTCAGCGAATCCGACACAACCAGATTGTTTGCATATAGTTACGAACAACAAACTGTACAGCTGCAGGAGAAATCAAGCTGATGCCCAAAGTGTTTTGTGCTTCGCTGAATTCGGACAACGGACCCCATCTTGAGATCCTGAGTCAAAACGGCTTTGAGGTGAACTTGACGCCGCCGGGTACCAACCTGTTCGATGAAGAAACCCTCATCCAGCATGTTTCCGACTGCCATGCGGTGGTCGCGGGGTCGGAAAGATACTCTCGAAAGGTCATCGCTGCCTCCCCGAACCTCCGAGTCATTGCCCGGAGCGGCGTTGGGTACGATGCGGTCGATCTCGATGCCTGCGATGAGTCGCAGATTGCCGTCACCACGACGCCGGGTGTGAACCATCATGCCGTGGCCGAGCATACGATCGCCCTGCTGATGGCGGTCGGACGAGGGTTTCCGGAATTGGACCGACAGGTCCGCGAAGACCGCTGGAAGCGCGTCCCACGGCCTCGCATCATGGGACGTACGTTGGGCATAGTGGGGCTGGGCCGAATCGGCCGAGCGGTGGCCACAAGGGCAGCCGGCCTCGGTATGAATCTTGTCGCATTCGATCCTTACGCGAATCGCGAGTTTGCCGAGCAATGGAGAATTGAGTTGATGTCGTTCGATGACCTGTTGCGCTGCTCGGACTTCGTCTCTCTTCACCTGCCGATGAGTAAGGAAAGTCACCATTTGATGAACGCAGAAACGTTCGCCAAAATGAAACCGGGCTCCGTATTGATTAATACCGCACGTGGGCTGCTGGTGGACGAGGTCGCTTTGAATGAAGCGCTAGGATCCGGGCATCTCCGTGGCGCGGGCCTCGACGTCTTCGAGGATGAGCCGCTGGCATTGTCGAGTCCATTGTTAAAGCACAATAATGTGTTATTAAGCGGCCATGTCGCCGGATTGGACAACGAATCGCATGACGACACGTTCGCCATGGTTGCCAACACGATTGTGGCTTTGCAGCAAGGTGAATGGCCCGCGGAATGCATTCAGAACCTCAAAGGGATAACGTCCTGGAAATGGTAGGGCGTCGAAGCATGACGCGACAGGTGCGAATCTCGACCGAAGGTTACATGGTCTCATACTACTGCATTTGAATCAGGGGCGACGTTGAGCACGTCAATCGACCGGGAAACTCATGTTGACGATCTGGTGCGGGGACTCGAAAGCGAGTTGATTGGCATCCGTCGTGAATTGCACGCACACCCCGAAAAAAGTGGGAACGAAGTTGCGACCACGCGATTTATTGCCGACCGTTTAGATGCGGCCGGAATCGAACACCGGATCTGCCGCGACGATATCGGAGTCATCGCCGATGTGACCGTCGGCCAGCCTGATCAAAGCGTCCCAACGATTGCAATTCGTGCCGACATCGATGCATTACCCATCGCAGACGAAAAGGATGTCGAATACGCATCGCAGAATATCGGAATCGCGCATGCATGCGGCCACGATGCACACACATCGATGGGGCTGGGAGCTGCGCTGGCAGCGTCGAAACTGCAATTAAACATGTCCGAGGGGGACCTGTGGCCCGGAATGCGATTGCGGTTCTTGTTTCAGCCCGCCGAAGAAACGACCCAGGGCGCACGCTGGCTCGTCGATCAAGGAGCTATGGAAAACGTCGATGCTATTTTGGCGCTGCATGTGGATCCCGAACTCCCGGTCGGCAAAGTCGGAATCCGCTATGGGACGTTAACCGCCCATTGCGACGAAGTCGATTTGCTAGTGGAAGGGAATGGCGGACATGCCGCCCGCCCACACCACACGTTAGACCCGGTTGCCGCTTCGGCCCAATTGATCAACGCGTTGTATCAATATCTTCCCCGGTCGATCGATGCCCGGAATCCGTCCGTCTTCACGGTGGGTCAGGTCAGCGGCGGATTCGCGCCGAACGTTATACCTGAACGAGTCGAATTGCGTGCGTCCCTACGAACAACAGACCAACAATCACGCGAAACGTTGAAACAGCGCATTCAAGAGATCGCTGAGGGAATTCGCGAGATTAGTCATACAAACATTCAGGTGCACTTCACCTGCCCGCTGAACGCAGTTTACAATCATCCGCAAATCACAACCCGGCTCGAGAAGGCCGCGCGGGCGGTCATCGGTGACGATGGAATTTGCTTAATCGAACGCCCCAGCATGGGCGGCGAAGATTTTTCTGTGTTCCTGGATTATGTTCCTGGTGCGCTGCTTCGCTTGGGATCGTCCATACCGGGCGAGCCGCAACATTTCCTGCATTCACCCCGATTTGACATCGACGAACGAGTTTTGGCCTTGGGATCAAGAATCCTTTTGCGAACCGCGCTGCTACTTTCCACCGACCTGCATCGCGATTGAACAATTCTTCTTCGACGGAAATCCTCGATGTCGACGATCAAATTCACACATAACGATTACCCGACCATTGGCATTGAAATCGAATTGCAAATTGTCGATGCCGAGAGTCTGGCACTTTCCAGTTCGGTGGAAGCGATCCTCGAACGTTTGCCCGAAAGTCTTGCCGAAAATGTCAAACCGGAGTTGATGCAAAGCTACCTGGAAATCAACACCGGGATCTGTCGTACGGTCCGACAGGCAGGCGATGATCTTCGGGAAAAGCTCGATCAGGTGGGATCGATTGCCGATGAACTGGGGCTGAAACTGTTTTGGGCGGCCACTCATCCCTTTTCGTCATGGCGTGCTCAGGACATTACCGTCAACGATCGTTATTTTCGGCTCGTCGAGTTGATGCAGGATGTTGCGCGACGATTGGTCACGTTCGGGTTGCACGTTCATGTCGGAGTCGACACCGGCGATAAGGCCGTTTTGATTTGCGATCGGATGCTGCGGCATTTACCGCTTCTGTTATCGCTTTCCTCAAACTCCCCGTTTTGGGAGGGGCGCAACACCGGGCTGCATTCCAATCGCTCGAAGATTATGGAAGGGCTGCCGACTGCCGGACTACCGCATCAAATGCGGAATTGGAGCGAATACATTTGGCTGGTCAATCACCTGGTCGATACGGGATTCATCAACTCGATTCGCGAGATTTGGTGGGACATTCGGCCTCACCATAATTTCGGAACGGTCGAAATTCGCGTCTGCGATATGCCTGCCAATCTCAACCATGTGCTCTCGCTGACCGCTTTGGTTCAGTGTCTTGTCCAGGCCATTTCCGACGAAATTGATGAAGGGACTTATCAATCCGAATACCATCCGATGATGGTGCAACAAAACAAATGGCGGGCCACCCGATTCGGGCCGGATGCACCACTCGTCGACAGCGACGACTATCGGCAGCATTCTGTACTCGAAACCACCGAAAAGCTGGTCGGTATTCTGAAGCCGATCGGGGAACGGTTGGATTGCGTTGACGAATTATTGGCCGCCCCACAACTGCCGGCGCACACCGGCAGCCGGCAACAACTCGAAATCTTCAAGCGGACTGGAAGCCGGCAGGAAGTCGTGCGGCAAATGATCGAGCGGAATGGTTGGCAGTAGTCGCCGTCACGATTGTTGCCGACGCGTTTGATGGGCGAATCCATCGATCTAAGTCCTCCCGTCTGCCGCTTCGGGTAGGAACTTTGGACGCCTTCTCTCGACGGATGCCTTCCTAACTTCGACAATGGCAAACGGGTTTGGCAAATCGACACGATTCTGCCAACATTCCTCGGTCCTCGTGTTTGCACCGACTTCTTGACTTGTTCCACACTGCAGAAATCATGGACCCACTTCCCGATCCCCGAGAAAAAGTTCGTGAGTTGCCCACAAGTTCCGGCGTCTACTTAATGAAAGACCAGAAGGGACGAGTGATTTACGTCGGGAAGGCGGTCAACCTGCGGAGCCGAGTCGGCAGCTATTTTACGACTGCGGCGGCAACAGACAGGCGAACTGCCGAACTCGTTCCGGAAATCGCCGACATCGAGCACATTACGACCGATAGCGAGGTCGACGCCTTGTTGCTCGAGGCGCGATTGATCAAGGACGTTCAGCCGCGATTCAACCAGGAACTGAAAGACGACAAAACATTTCCCTATCTCGAAATTGTCACCGGCGAGGATTTTCCTCGGGTCGAATTCACGCGCAAGCCGCGGGGACGCGGAGCCAAACTGTATGGCCCATTCACAAACGCCAAAAAGTTGCGAGGCACCATCGCTGTTCTACAGAAGATCTTTCGATTTCGGACATGCTCGCTCGATATCGACGAAAATGATGAACGCTGGAAATGGTTTCGTCCCTGTTTGCTCTACAACATCAACCAGTGCACCGCACCATGCAACCTGCGAATAACGAAAGACGATTACCGGCAGGATATTAAAAGATTGCGGATGTTCCTCGACGGCAAAAAAGGCAAGCTCCTGAAGGAACTGCGCAATGAAATGAACGAGGCCTCGCAAAACTTCCAGTATGAAAAGGCTGCTCGATTAAGGGACGAAATCAAAGCATTAGAGAACCTGAATCTCCGTGGCGATCTTGAAGCCCACGCCCAGCCTGAGGTCTTTTACATCGACCCGAAGAAAGGTCTCGCCGGCTTGAAGAAAGCTTTCAAACTACCCGAGCTTCCGCGGCGCATTGAAGGAGTTGACATTGCCCATTTGCACGGCGGCGAGACTGTAGCCAGTTTGGTGCAGTTCATTGACGGATTGCCGTTCAAGCACGGTTACAAACGATTTCGCATCCGGACAGTCGACGGCGTTGACGACTTTGCAGCGATGCGAGAGGTCGTCAGTCGCCGATTCCGAAGACTCCACCAGGAAGGAGAATCGTTTCCCGATTTGCTGTTGATCGACGGCGGCAAAGGACAGCTCAGTTCAGCTTTGGATGCCATGCGAGCGATCGACATCGAGCCACCATTTACGATTTCACTCGCCAAACGTGAGGAAGAAGTGTTCCTCCCCGGTCAGTCGGAACCACGTCGGCTCGGAAAACACTCGTATGCACTTCGACTGTTACAGTATGTACGCGATGAATCGCATCGCTTTGCCCAAAGCTATCACCACATCCTTCGGCGGAAGCAAACACTCGAGGAAGACTAACCGGGTGATAGGGTACGCATGTATCATTTCCGTCGATCGTCGGCATCGCAAGCTGGCGAAGGGATTCCTGCCCACTATTCGCTCTTTGTGTAACTTACGCCGCGAAACTGCGCTCGACGCGAAATCCTACCGGGCTGGTCAACTTTTTGGTTGCGACCAGAATGAACTCACGACGCCGCGCCGATAATGAAATTAGGACGTATCGCGACTACCGATCCGGTCGTCGAGTTGGCGATCGGTTTCTTTCGTGAACACCGCCTTGATGCCTCCAGGTGCCTTGCCCGATGTTTCCACCGATTCAATCGATTCGAAAACTCGTATTGCCGCTCACGGTTTTGTTGATCGGTCTCATCGACAATGCACCTGCGCAACAGGCCCAGGACCCACGGGAACAACGATTTGGTGTCCGTTTTCAACCGCTCATTATTCCGCCGGCAAATTTTCAGAATCTTCGATTTCGTCAACCACAGTTTCAAACAATTGTGAACCCGACAATTCAGTTTCGGAATGTGGTTTATCCACCGCAGTTCACATCGTATTCCGATCTTGATCGGCGCGGACAAGTCAGCGGAACCACCCGAAATATACGACGAGGTTCTCAGACATCCGAATCCTACGGCCTGCAACCGACAACAAATGGTTCTCCAACCGCACTCACACGACTGCGCGATCGCCCCTCGGATGCCAACTCATTAAACCGCTCCAAATATTCAGAAAGCACGGGAAGGCTCGTCAATCGGAGCCCGCGCGAGCTGCCGCAAGGAACGAATTTCGCGAGATCGGATTCACAACGATCGCAAATCCTCGCCAACCGTCAGCAGCGGGCCGCAGAAATTGCGCTGTCACCAAGAACTGACCAAAGCACGTCGGATCGGGTTGCTGACCGAAGCCAGGCGGGGCGCCCGGTCCGCACAACAACACGTTTGCGCATCGACTCGACGACCGGCAGCGTCGTCCGATGACCATGTGCGTGCGCCGAAGACTTGTCCGCCCATTCGCCGAGTCAAAATCTCAAACTATCCTGCCGATCTAAATTGTGGCACGGCTTCCGCGATCGACAGGTTTGACTGCATATGCTGGGCGTTGAGCGTCCCCACAACGAGGCTGGAGACATGCGGATTGGATAGCACAAACTGGATGGCTTCTTCGGGTGGTAAGTGCCCCGATGCAAAGCCCTTTTTGACGACCACACCAATTCGAGCGGCGGCGGCTTCGTCGATGACCTCGGCAAATGACGTCTCTTGGACATGGTATTCCACCATTATCACATCGGCCCATCGAAGCGCCGCCCGCGTGCCCTCGATCGTCTTGCCGGAAAAACCGATGGCCTGCGTTCCGCCCTGTTCCTTGAACTTCTGAAGCGCCCCGACCACGTCGCTGTTGTTCTGAATCTCGAGGTCCTCGCCATTGGAATGGACGAAGACACAATCAACAACGTCGGTCTGCAACCGCTTCAGGCTTCTGGCCAGGCTGGCGTTGACCGAATCGGACGAGTAATCGTAATGCGATGTCCCTTGATCGAAAGTCTCGCCAACTTTCGTTGAAAGCGTGAACTCGTCTCGGCGGTGCGATAGATACCGGCCGATCCGCTCCTCACTAATCCCGTAAGCGGGGGCCGTATCGATGTAGCGGACTCCCATATCGACGAGGCTGTTCAAAATTCGTTCGGCAGCTCGTTCGTCGGGAAGATCGTACCCTTGCGGATACTTGATATTCTCGTTGCGTCCCAGTTTGAACGCGCCGAATCCGATCGGCGATACCGCGATATGAGTCCGCCCTAAAACCCGCGAATCCATACTCAGGCCGCTTTCTTATGAGTGCTCTCGGATGGGCGAACGTCTTCAAATGCCGTCCACTGGGTGGCCGTTTCCCAAGGGGGAAGAGCAACTTCTGGTCGCGGCCACTGTGATAATGTTTCGGCCTCGGATGCGAGGAGTTCGCTTTCTGTCGCCGTGCAACAAGTCTTAATCTGCTCGAGCACCTGTCGCGACAATTCCGGTGCCAAAGCTAACTTGGTCGGCCAAGCGGTCAGGCAGTTACCTTCGCGTACGATTTGGACCGATTCGGGGCGCACTCCATTGGGTGTTATTCGTTCCGCCCGATCAACCCGATACGTTGTGCACTCGACCCCACGTAGATCCAATGAAGGTAGAATGGTCGCTAATTCTCGAAAGGCGAATTCGATGAGCGACGGCGCGTCACTCGCGACTCCTTGTTCGGCGATCTGTCCGCCAAGCTGCCAAACCGTTCGCCCTTGTGAATCGACGTCGGACGTAATCGTGACGCGTGTTCCAGCACCGTCGACGCAGTGACCGTTGAACGACGGCAGATCACCACGAACCAGCACCATGTGCAGCGGACGGCGCTGCATTTGCGGCACCGCGAGACCGACTTCTTCCCGAAGTCGAGCGTTTCCTGCACCGGCTGCGAATACGACGACAGCAGGATTCAATTCGAGTTCGGCGCGAGGCTGATCCGACGTGCCATTCATGACTGAACAGTGACCGATGGGGGAATGCAGTCGCACGGCCGACACGTTGCCGGGCTGCTGAAAGTGAAACTCTGCGCCGCCATGCGAATCGATTTGAAGAATTCGATCGCGTTGCCGGTTGCCCAAATCTGCGAGAAACGACGCAGGCGAGATGACTTGCTCGTCGAGGCGAGCGACAGTCCCCGCACAGTTCGCAAGCAGGCTGGGGATCTCATTTTGGTCAAGCCGTGTCGGGGCGACCCGCAAGCCAACCCGGGCGCCGATCATTCCGATGCGCGACGATAGCGATTCCGTCCGCCAAAGATAGCAGTGACCGGAACGAACTTGCGTCCGGCTCAAGTTGGGTTGCCGCCGGCCGGCGAGACAATCTCGCCAAATGCCTGGCATCTCGCGAATGTTGGCCGCTGATCCGGTCAGCATTCCCCGCAAAGTGTATTTGAGACCGCCATGAATGATGCCTTGGGAAGCAATCGTTTGCCCGGTCCCAAGCTTGGCTGATTCGAGAAGCAGGGCATCGTAGCCTGTCCGCGTCAATTCGTCGAGAAGCCACAAACCGGCGGCCCCTCCTCCAAGAATGACAACATCAAGCTTCATCGCGACGTATTTCCCTCGATCGTCGGGAGATAAGGCTGCCCCAATTAAGTCCGCAAGTTTTATCGGACGGGCCGATTTCGCGGAAGACGAATCGAATCGTGCACGAAATCCACGATCCGTTTGCGTCGGATTCCGCTTTTCCGACGGTATGGTCAGAACTTGCTACCGAATGTGTTTCTGGCACATTTGGCAATCGAAGCAGACAAAAACGAGACCGATTTGGCGTATCGCAGCCTTCACGACGTACGAATTGTTGGACTGGCCTTGCTAGTAGGGAGGTCCTACAATGTGGGCCGATTGCGTGACACGCCGAATGAACTGAACAAATGGCACCGCATCGGAGTTCGCTATCGCCTGCATAAGGCCAGATTGCGAAGCCGTTTATCCGATTGTCTTTTTGATAAGACAGGGGTTTTCTGGGATTTGATCCAAGGTCTCGTCCAACGAATTTGGCGACACCGCCCCTAATCAAACGAGGCCCGATGTCCGATTATAAGGAACTACTTAAGAACCCCATCATCGCCGCCTGTTTGGCTTTGATCTTCCCCGGCGCCGGGCACCTTTACCAGCGCCGTTTTTTCAAAGCCGGTTTGTACTCTGTTTGCATTATGGGGACCTTTCTGTATGGCCTGCATTTGGGCGAATGGAAAACGGTCTACCTACGCTGGGAAATCGGCCATAAGACTGTCGGCTATTTGTCACAAATGATGGTCGGGCTGCCTGCATGGATCACTCTGGTCCAACGCGAGCGGTACGAGCCTCCCGATCCACGACAACGATTCGATCCCCATCTGGGGACTCGACAGTCTCAACTCGATTCTGGCGTCAAAGCGCCGTTCCGCGGATTGATCAGTTATGTTGAAACCGACGGCCAAACACGCCAAGGAGAAGTCGACGGGCAAATCCTGCTGGAGAACATGCCCGGCGCATTTCCCGGCGCGGAAGTGGCCCGTGGAACGTTTACCGGTATGTTGAACGGCGAGGAGCAGATTCAAATCGATGTCGGCGGACCGATTTCCATCGGTCCACGAATTTATGCCAGCGAAGATATCAGTCCACGTATGCTTGGCGGAGAGGAAGCCATTCGGCCGACCTTTTCCAGCGAACGACGATATCTTCAGTGCACGGTTCTAACAGCGAATGGCGACGAGTGGCTTCAATCGGGATCTTTAGAAGGAACAATCCCTCGCGCATTCCTTGATTGGTTTCAAGTGCCGCTCGAAGAGAATGCGTACGAAGATTTGCACGGACGCTTGGGAAAGCAATTTGCCTTGGCCCTTGTTTACACTTGGATCGCCGGCCTATTGAATCTGCTGGCGGTCTGGGATGCGTTGGAGGGACCGGCATATGGCTATGGTGACGAGCCGGACCCCAAGGAGCAGGAAAAGGCAAAGGCCAAGAAACCGGGTACCAAGGCTCCCCAGGACCGAAATCTTCAAGCCAAAGCGGAGGCTCAAAAGCCAACCGAAACGGCCGACGCCGAGTCGACAGCAACTTCACCCAAGAGTTAAACGATGTGGAACCTGATTGCCGCTGCGGAAATGAATACGACGTGGTACTTGTTACCATTAGCCGTCGTCATCAGCCTGGTTTATAACGCTAGCCGTTACGAAATCCCGGCGGTTATTGTCACCCGTGCCGTCCGCACCTGTATCACCATTCTGGTGTTTATGACAGCCGTGTTTCTGGTGCTGTTTGTTCTATCGTTCAACTTGTGAGTCCATCTGCGACTTCGCGTCCTAGGCACCCGAACGGTCCGGCGTTCGCGACTCCGTCTGCTCGCGCGACATGTGCGGCTGATTGGGTGAACTCCCGTCGGCCTCGTCCTGCCGGATTTCCATGGTCTCGTCAGCCGAATCGGGACCAAACGCCGTTCGCCCTTCGATAATCGAGCCAGCGTCGAACCGTCGACCAAAGTAAAATTCCTGCGCGTCGCGGTTATTCAGAACGGTCTGCGCATCGCCGGAGACGAGCACCTTGCCCGCACAAATGATATAGCTGCGATCGGTAATGGTTAGCGTTTCACGTTCACGGTGGTCGGTCAACAGAATGGCGATTCCGTCTTTTCGCAGACCATCGATGATGTCTTGAATGTCGTGTATCGTCACAGGATCAATGCCGGTGAATGGTTCGTCCAACAGAATCAACTGCGGTTCGGTTGCCAAACAACGCGCGATTTCAAGCCGGCGGCGTTCGCCACCCGAAAGTGTCGAAGCAATTTGATTGCGCTTGTCCGACAGGCCGAACTGATCCAGCAACCGGTCGGTGATCTCGATTCTCTCCTTGCGCGGTATCGTGAGGTACTCCAACACGGCAATGATGTTTTGCTCGACGGTCAGCTTTACGAAGATGCTGTCGTCTTGGGGGAGATACCCCATACCGGCACGGGCGCGCTTGTACATGGGCCACTTGGTAACGTCGATTCCGTTAAGAAGAACGCGTCCCTCGGTCGGCGCAATCATTCCGCATGTCATACGAAATGAAGTGGTTTTGCCCGCACCGTTGGGTCCGAGCAATCCAACGATTTCGCCACGTTCCACCGTGATGTCGACACCGTCCACGGCACGCTTACCAGGGTAATCCTTCACCAATCCAGTGCACTGAAGCAATGACACGTCTTATGTCCTCCCTGACAATCGACCCCAAATGGAACTGAATAGGGCTCTAGCGGATTCGATGCATTCGTCCAATTTGCGGATAAAACGGAAAACGAAAATCGGGGTAGTCCGATTTGCCCGACGCGACCCCATCACGACCGTGCCCCGCATTGAGCGTGTGATAAGTCACGGGGTAGCCATACGGTTGAGTCGCCGAGATCAACGGAATTCCGAACGGCTTGCCGTGCGGCCAATAGATGAAAAATGCCTTTCCAACCAAGGCCGTGCGGGAAACAGCGTGACGATGTTTCGCTCGCCGTGTGTTCGTCCACAGCCGACTATCTTTACTACGCGGACTGTTGTCGCCCAACATGAGGTATTCGTCGGGACCCAACTCGAAGACCGCTTCATTCATGTTTCTGTAGTAATGGTCGCTCCAGGCCAATGGATCATAAATCAGATCCAACAGCCGCTCGCGTGCACTGACTTCGGAGACTGGGGCGGGCTGCCCACTAAAGTCGTTCTCGACAACGTACTCGCTGCGATAATAAATGTCGCGTTCGAGCAACAGATGCGACACCGTGGCGCCCAAGCCGCGAGACGCGATGCCGGCTGGGATCAAATCGGCGTTTTGTGGGCCGGCAAGAGTCGTTTCCGGAACGACGTATTTCGCACCTTCTCCGAATTCGGCAAGAGTCCCGTTGATCCACAAACAAAGCCGATCGTCGACATTGGCGAAAACCACTCGGTAATCACCCACACCGTTCAGACCTGTTTCGCAACTGGCCATCACGGTTTCTTCGACTTCTTCACGATTCCTGGGAGTGACCGTCAGTAACTCGGCATTCCCGGTGTTGACGTCGATGCGGCAACGGTAACGCCTCGAACCCTCACACAACTCAAAAACAATTTCGGCACCTTCGCGGACGTCGGTAACGTCGACCGTCGCGGAGAGCGTCAGATCGCCAACCCAATAGTAATCGCTATACAACGCATCGAGACCAATCGATTGCCCACCCGTATAAGTGTTGTAGCCACACAAATCGGTGATCAATTGTGGGGATGGATTCTGTCTCAATTCCGGTGTGCGCGCCGATGCACCAGAATCGTCCGATTCAAAATCGACAGCGAGCCAGTCTTCGTTCGTCGGAATGATGTGACGATACCGCAGCCAACGCATGTCCCCGCCTGCAGACTTGTCCGGACTGAGCGCGAATGATGTTGCATTTTCGTCAGCCTGCCAGCCATCGGCGTCGTCCGTCCAGCCGGCGATCGATTCGGTACCATTCGAACGTTTGACCGCAGCCCAGCGTGTCGGCCATCCATTTTTGTGCAACGTCGTTTCAGGATGGTCATTGTCGTAAACCAGGATTTGAAGATCGCGCTGCTTGGTGGGATCTTCCTTTCGCAGGATCGACCGCGTCCCATCCGGCTCGATGAGATACAAATCTCCCTGCTTGATCATCACGGTTTCATTCGGCAGACCGACGAGCCGTTTGATGTAGTTCGTCTTTGGTTCTTCCGGATATTTAAAAACCGCGACGTCCCAGCGGCTAGGGTCGCTGAATTCGTAAGGGAATTTGTTGACCAGAATCCGATCACCCTTGAAGACCGGAAGATCGAACACCGACATGCGATACCGGCAGTTCGGACAAGCCGCTTCTTCAATTCGATGGCCCGGGCGCAGCAATCCGTAGTCGTCCACTTCGTCGCTTGCACCGACGGTAAAGCTGTATCCACACTGCTCGCAGTTGACGTCCTTATGGCGACCGTACAATGTGGGAGCCATCGACCCGGTGGGAATGACAAATGCTTCCGCTTCGAACGCGCGGAACAAAAACGCCAGAATGAACGCCACAACAATCGACTCGACCGTTTCTCTCAAGCCATCCTTGCGTTCAACAGGTGTCTTTTCGGTCGATGTGCCACTCGTCGCCCCCTTGGCGGACTTTTCGGAGTGGGCCGTTCGGCGTTGTTTCGGTCCTGTCATACCGGGTGAAATCCCATAGTCAAACACTGAGTCTTGGACGGCAATTCACCGGTGGGACTCAAATTCTGTCATCGTTTCGGCGAGTTCGTCTCAATGCTGTTACGAACTCGTCGACCGGGTCGTTTGGAGGCCTTGTCACAAAAAGTCGAAATGACCTGCGCGAACGACAATTAGTAACTCATATACAAAAAACGACTTATGCCAACGAGCTACCGAATATACCGAATCCGCGAGAAATCCGGAATGCGGATGTATCCCGTGTATTGGCCGACGCGGATTTTCCCGGGTTTCGAAGGAAGGTGGACCAAAAACGGCTTCCCTAGAAACATTTGCTCTCGGACGGCCGGATGCAACCAACTCCGGCTATCCAGCGAAATAGGACTATTGTCGCCCAGAACAAAGTATTCTCCCTCGGCCAGCAAATAGGGCTCGTCGACGCCGAAACGCGCTAGCCCACGCGTGTAATAAACATCGCGGTACAGCTTGAGAGAGTCAACTTCCGCATCGAGTTCCCATACCCCCAATCGCACCGGTCGACGCAGTTCGATTTTTTGCGGCAATGGTTTGCGTGACCGCCAAGGAGCAAAAACCAATTCTCCATTGACGGTCAACATGAGTTGCCGGTCGAAAGTTGATATCTCGACCTGGGCCGGCCGAATCAAAACTTCTGGAGGCAGCGCAGCAATTCTGACCGCTGATTCGTTGCCATCAACGAATAACCGAATTTCGCGGCTTCCACAGTCGAAAACAACTTCGTAGAAATGACAGCCGTCACGCATCTGGATCAGTAACTGCCCCTCGCCGCCCGCCACTTTGATTCGGGCAGACAACATTAAGTCTCGCACCGGCTGATGCACCGTATTCCCTCCGTCACGGTTGTACCCGTAGACATCCCCGATGGGTGCGACATGCGATTCGGCCTCGAGTTTTCGCAACGCTGCCTGAAATGCCTCGTCGGAAGTTTGTTCGACCAAACGTTCAACGACATCGCTATTGAGCACTCCCGAGCAACGGAGGATTTTCGCATCCGGATCGTATTGAAGTGGCACAAACAACGATGTGGGAAGTTCGACCTCTAACGGCCAGTCGTCCAGTGACACAGTGGTGGTATGTGTGCCTCCGGAACGAATCCAATGGCGATACGAAATCCAAGAGGGGCGTGATTCCTCATCGATCTGCGGAGACGACGCTGCGATTTGAAAACCATTGTCGCTGCGTCTCCATCCTTCGCCGGCAATCCAGCGCGGCTGCCAACTCGAGTCTTCTTTTGGCTGAAAATCGAAATCGTATACGGGTATTCGGATGGCGCGTTGCTGCGAAAGCGATTTGCGTTGAATCGTACCATCCGCGAACACGTCGCCAGCGATCATTTGAATTCGTTCGCCGGAGCGACCGATCACTCGCTTCACATAGGCTTCTGTTGGTTTGTTGGGATTTCGAAAAACCACCACTTCCCAACGGCGAGGCTGGCGAAACATGTAAGCATTCTTCTGCACAAGAAGCTGGTCCCCTTCGTTCCGCGGAATTCCGGAGATATTAATGGAGTGCAAATTGCAGTTTGGGCACGAGACATGGGTGTGAACATCGTCCCGCATCGCTTGGCCCGCCAAATCTCCATCGGAACGAGAGGGAGGCGACGGCATTGAAACTTCGTCGACCGCCACACCGTAGGCGAATCCGAATTCACACATCGGGCAGGTCACCCGCTTGTGATAACCAAGAAGCGACGGGGCCATTGACCCGGTCGAAATAATGTACCCCTCGACCTCAAACGTGCGAAACAATGTGACGGCAATCGCCAGACAAATGACGGAATCAAAAATCTGGCGAATGCGGCTACTACCGGCATGTGGGACTTCAGAATCGGCTGATAGGCGAGAAGCAGTTATCGACATCGCACACAACGACTGGGAGGCTGAACTTCGAACGAACGATGGAAGTTCGCTCGGTTGTGTTCACCGGTCTACTCAGGGTTGATATTCACACTCTTACGCAAAAACCAATGGTTGCAGCACCGATTCGTAGAAAGCCCATCTGTCATCCACGTATTGCGCTGGTTGAGCAATGGCTGCACGGGATAACGGGCGAATAAAACCGGGACTGCGGACGGCTTCTCCAACGTATCACGCTGACTTGTGGCCGCGACATTCGCGTTTTGTTCTATGATAGCTAATTCCCACGAGCCATAAACGAGCACGAGAAAAAGTACGCCGGTCTAGAATCAGAACAAATTATCACATCGACTCCTTCACGCCGGATCGACAACTTGGCCTGCATAGGGCGGATCGATCGACCGAAGTGGCGTGCGACTGGCAATCTTAGTGAAACACCCAAAGGAGGGAAACACGTTTGCGAGGCCGGCCGAAATTGGTCTTTCGCGTCTACCCGCTTCAAAGCCCGTTGATGCGTTCGGCCGAACCGAAACTCCTGCTCTTGCAAACCGTTTCGAAATCTGTGCTAGTCCTCTTTTGTCGCATCCAGAACGGACAAAAACGCCTTTTGCGGGATTTCCACCTCGCCAAACTGCTTCATCCGCTTCTTGCCTTCCCGTTGCTTCGCCCACAGTTTGCGCTTTCGGGTAATGTCTCCACCGTAGCACTTTGCCGTGACATTCTTACGCAATGCCGAAATCGTTTCGCGGGCGATGACGCGGCTTCCAATGGCTGCCTGCAATGCGATTTCGAATTGGTGCTTGGAAATTTCTGTCTTGAGTCGTTTGACCAAGCTTCGGCCACGCCGTTCTGCAGACGACCGGTGGACAATGGTCGACAGTGCATCGACACGTGTCCCTTTGACAAGAATATCGAGTTTGACCAAATCGGCGGGGCGAAAGCCGATGACCTCGTAGTCCATCGTTCCGTAGCCGCGCGTGGCACTCTTTAGTCGATCGTGCATGTCGTACACGATTTCGGCGAGTGGCAATTCGTAAGTCAGTTGTGCACGCTTCGGTCCCAGGAATTCGGTGGTTTTGTAAATTCCGCGCCGGTCTTCACACATTTGCATGATCACTCCGATGTTCTCACTCGGAACAATGAAGGTCACATGCGCAATCGGCTCGCGAAATTCTTCGATTTGACCGGCGTCCGGCACTTCCTGCGGATTATCAATTCGATTTGTTTCGCCGTCTCGCGTCATCAGTTCGTAGGTAACGTTGGGAGCTGTTTGAATGAGATCGATATCAGCCTCGCGTTCCAACCGTTGCTGAATGATCTCCATATGCAGCATCCCCAGGAAGCCGCACCGAAATCCAAAACCGAGAGCGTCACTGGTCTCGGCAACGAAGCTGAAACTGGTATCGTTCAATCCCATTTTTTGAAGCTCTTCGCGAAGCTTTTCAAAGTCGGTGGCCTCGATCGGATACATCCCGCAGAAGACCATTTGTTGAGGCGTTTGATAACCGGGCAGCGCAGCTGCGGGTAGACTCTGTGGATTTGCCACGGTATCGCCGACATGCACCGCCTCGAGTTCTTTGATGCCGGTCAGCACATATCCGACCTGGCCAGGCCCTAACGACTTGCAGGGAGTCATTGCCGGTCGGAACTGGCCGATTTCGATCACCTCATGAGTCGAACCGGCCTTCATAAACTTGATCGTTTGTCCTTTTGAGATGGTACCTTCGACGATACGCACGTAGGTCATCACACCTCGATAGGCATCATACTTGCTGTCGAAAACGAGCGCGCGAAGCGGTGCATCGGCCGATCCTGAGGGTGGGGGAATGCGAGTGACGATCGCCTCGAAGACACCTTCGATTCCAATCCCCTTTTTCGCGCTGATCTGGATCGCATCGTCGGGATCAAGGCCCAGAATTGTTTCGATTTCTTCAAGCACTTCGTCGACCCGGGTCACAGGCAGGTCGATTTTGTTGAGGACGGGGATGATAGTCAGATCCGCCTCAATGGCTGCATAGGCATTGGCTACGGTTTGCGCCTGGACACCCTGAAACGCGTCCACCAAAAGCAGAGCGCCTTCACAGGCCGCCAAGCTTCTGGAAACTTCATAGTGGAAGTCAACGTGACCGGGAGTATCGATCAGATTGAGTTCGAAACGACGACCTTCGTGAACATGGTTGATTGCGACCGTGCGTGCTTTGACCGTAATTCCACGGTCACGCTCAATTTCCAGATCATCTAAGATCTGTTCCTTGAACTCGCGCTCGGTAATCGCTCCCGTCTTCAGCAGGAGCTGGTCAGCCAGAGTGCTCTTACCATGGTCGATGTGGGCGACGATGGAGAAGTTGCGAATCGATTGCGTGTCCATAGCCGCTGGTTAATTTACCTCAAAATCCGCGAGAATGCCTTCCGGTCGGCGAGCAGGAATTGTTGGCCCTGAAAGCAATGCGGTCAAGTGTGGGAACTGTCCCGGCGTTCAAATCCCCTAAACCAAGGGCGATTCCCGGCTTTTTGGTTGACAGATGGATCTCATTCCGCAACGATTATGGTGATCATACCTCGTTAGCCTCTCTGAGTCTCCAGTGCGATTGGACTGCACGAACGGCAGACCGTCACATACAAGGGATTGTTGTTCCTCCAGCGTAATATTCTCGCAATCGATTCGCGTAATGCGTTTGTGCCCATTTGTGAATTAGCACCTGTCATCGGTATCGTCGGTGGAGTTGGCTCTGGCAAGAGTTCCGTCGCCCGATGGTTGAATCAGCACCATTCAATTCCGGTCATTGACGGCGACCAAATCGGTCACGAAATCCTAAAATATTCCTCGGTTAAACAAAGAATTCAACAACGCTTTGGGACTGCAGTTTTCAACGAAGGCGGAGACATTAACCGGGCCAAGTTGGCTGATGTGGTTTTCGGCAGTCAACAGAAAAACCAACAAGCCAAGGCCGACCTGGAAAAGATTGTTCACCCTGAAATTCGAAAGGAAATAGAACGGCAAATTCACGACATCCGTACGCGGAAAACCGACTCGGCCATCATTTTGGATGCAGCAGTCATGCTGGAGGCCGGTTGGGACGACCTGTGCGATTTCGTTGTCTTTGTCGAGGCGGACCAGCAACAGCGACTGCAGAGAGTTTCGCAGTCTCGGGGTTGGGATTCGTCTGAATGGAAATCCCGCGAGGAAAGTCAAGTCAAACTCGAGGCAAAGCAAAAGGCATCGTCGGCTGTCGTTAAAAACTCTGGCACGCTCGAAGAGGCCGGCAATCAATTCCTACAGATTCTGACGCAATGGAATCGGGCTGAAACCTGACTCGATTGTTCATCATGACACAACCCACTCGATTTGGAATTCTCCATCCTCTTTCCATCCCATCCAATACTTACCTAATGTCATGAACGAGAACGAAATGACTTCGGAAGCACCCCAAAAAGCAGCCTTGAAAAGGCAGCAGGACCCACCGATCGAGCGATCGTCATTTCCGGCAGACGAACGCTATGAAGAAATCAAACGAGGCGACGTCCATATCGCCGACTTGCAGCGCAGAACGATGAAAGAACTGCTTCATCTCGCGCGACAGGAGCAGCTTTCGGAATATACCGGCCTAAAGAAACAAGATCTGATCTTCAAGATTCTCAAAGAGCGGACCAAACTGAACGGTTTGATGTTCGGTGAAGGCACCTTGGAGATTCTGCCGGACGGCTTTGGGTTTTTGAGAAGCCCCGATTATCACTACCTTCCCTGTCCGGATGATATTTATGTCTCCCCGAGCCAGATTCGAAGGTTCGGCTTACGGACCGGCGCAACTGTTGCCGGTCAAATCCGCCCACCTAAGGAGAACGAAAGATACTTCGCCCTGCTGCGTGTGGAAGCGATCAACGGTCAGGACCCGAACTTGCTAACAGGGAAGGTCTTCTTCGATGATTTGACGCCTCTGCATCCCAATACGCGGTTGCAGCTGTCGAATGATCCCAATGAGCTTTCCACTCGGGTCGTGGACATTATCGCCCCAATTGGAATGGGGCAACGAGCGCTGATTGTCTCTCCGCCGCGCGCCGGGAAAACAATCCTCCTGCAGAAGCTGGCCAAGGCCGCCAAAAAGAACCACCCCGACGCTTACGTCATCGTTCTGCTGATCGACGAACGCCCCGAAGAGGTCACCGACATGGAGCGTGAAGTCGGTGGCGAGAATTGCGAAGTCATCAGCAGTACCTTCGATGAACCTTCCAGCCGGCACATCCAAGTGTCCGAAATGGTCATCGAAAAGGCCAAACGAATGGTCGAATTCGGTCAGGACGTCATCATTTTCCTCGATTCGATCACCCGGTTGGCTCGGGCCTGGAATACGGAAGTTCCCCATTCCGGAAAGATTCTTTCCGGCGGTGTCGACGCAAACGCCTTACAGCACCCGAAACGATTCTTCGGGGCCGCTCGAAACGTCGAAGACGGAGGCAGCCTGACGATTGTGGCGACGGCGCTGGTTGATACCGGCAGCCGTATGGACGACGTCATCTTCGAGGAGTTCAAGGGCACCGGTAATACAGAACTTCATCTCGATCGCCGCATGGTCGAAAAACGAGTTTGGCCGGCCATCGATGTCAATCGCTCCGGAACGCGCCGGGAAGAATTGCTTCTCAATGAGGAAGAACTTCGATTAATCTGGATTCTGCGTCGCGTCCTCAATGATATGAATCCTGTCGAGGCCATGGAATTGTTGGTCAATCGCATGCGACGGACGAAAACCAACGAAGAATTCCTCATGAGCATGCAGTTGCAATAGAAACGGCGGCGTTTCCGGCGGAGCAAGTGGGCATACGGAATCTGAAGGTTGAAATTCCGCCGCTGCTCGATCCCGACATTTCGCTTTGAGAGAAGCGGAATCTGCAACCGGGCAGCGTGAAAACAACAATTTTCGAGATAGCCATCCCCGCTCCCAGTTCGAATTCCCCAAAATCCCGACGCGATGACGTGCCACTTGCGTTAGAATAGGTTTAAACGGCAGTTGATTGTTGTCTGAGAGACCGACGAGCATCGCTATGGTTAGGAACATCAAGGGTGAGAAACTGAACGGCACCGAGTCATTCGCGATCGTTGTTTCGCGGTTCAATGAGTTTGTCACTCAGCGATTGCTCGACGGGGCCGTCTCCACGTTGCAGCAACACGGCATTCCGGAAGAGCAAATTACAGTCGTGTGGGTCCCCGGATCGTTTGAAATTCCGCTCATGGCCCGCCGGTTGGCTTCAAGTGGTCAATTCGCGGCTGTTTGTTGCCTGGGAACAGTCATTCAGGGTGAAACAACGCATCATGAATACATCAATAGCCAAGTCTCTTCCGCGATCATGGAGGCGGGGCAGTCGACAGGCGTGCCCGTCGTGTTTGGAGTCCTGACTTGCCAAACGATGGAACAGGCTATGAACCGCGCCGGAGGAAAATCGGGGAATAAGGGGCGCGAGGCCGCCGAAGCTGCTGTCGAGATGGTTATGACAATTTCGGCATTATCTGCGAATAATTTGTGAAGGGCCTTATTTCGTCCGTTCTTGCCGCTAAGATTCCGCAATCAGACCGCGCGTTAATTCGTCGAGACGACCACAGATGGCCAGCCGCAGACATGCCCGTGAAATCACATTGAGAATGCTGTTCCAATGCGATCTGAATAAGGACGTTGACCTATCAACCGTCCAATCGATGATCGACCAGGAAATCGGCAACCCCGATTTGAGGCAATTCGCCTGGAGCTTGTTTACTGGTGTGATGGAATCGCGTGCCCAGTTGGACGATCGCATCGAATCGATTTCCGATAATTGGACGCTGGGACGCATGGCCGCCGCCGACCGCAATATTATCCGGCTGGGGGCCTTCGAATTGCTGTCGACCGACACGCCGAACCGAGTTGCCATTGACGAAGCGATCGAGCTTTCGAAGAGATACGGAACCGAACAATCGCCTCAATTTGTCAACGGGATTCTCGATCGACTATTTCCAGGCAACGAATCCTCGGAAGCCAAAGATGGCTCGACGGAATGACGGCAAGAATGCCGGCAATGAATTCTGCCGGCTGCCCGGCAGCGATCTTCACCGAGATTGAACATTCGGATCAAACTCGGCTGCGCATTAACGCCAATCCGCGTTAGAACGAACGACCGCAGATCGACGGCGCTGCAAGTGATGTGGGCGCGCCACCTGGTGACGACGCAATGGAGTACTGTCCTCTTTGTTGGTCGATCGACGCAGGTACAACAACGAGGGCAACAGGACAAGATCGCCCAGTAGCGCGGCGACCAGCATGGTTGCCATCAAAAACCCAAAGCGTGATGTCGGCCCGAAGCTGCTAAGCGTTAACGCCAACATTCCAATGCTGGTGACAATCGTGGCCTGGAGGATCGGTAAGCCGGTATGCAGCAGTGCAAACCGAGCCGACTGCTGCGAATCGCGTGTCTCAGACATGTGCTCCTGATACCGCACGAGGTAATGAAAGGTCCCGTCAACCGCAATGCCCAAAGCAATGCTACCCGACATCATCATACCGATGTCGACCGGAAACCCAATCCAACCTAACGTTCCAAAGACGATGCAAATCGGCGTCAGGTTGGGAATCATGGCCACGAGTCCTGCTTTCAACGAACGCAACGAAACGATCATCACCAAGGTGATGATCGCAAAAGCGGTCGTAAAGCTTTCCCAGAAACCACGGAAGATCTCTTTTTGTGCCGTCTCGAGCAACGGAGCGATTCCCGTAAAAACGATCGGCAGCCCGGCCGTCATTTCGACCAGTTCGTCGAATGCCTGCTGTTCGGTGATGCCTGCCTCGGGAGAAATCCTCGCGGAAATGCGCCACAACCGGTCGCCTTCGGCGATGTAGTCGTTGTCACCATGCTGGCCCTGTGCCCGACTGAGCAATCGACTCGTCTCCAGAGCACTTTCGGGAAACCTTGTCGGGAAAAAGCTCGCAAGCGACATCGTGTGCTGAACAGCGGGATGCTCGCGGATTTGCGATTCGATGTCGCGGACGCGGGTCAACTTCTCCATAAACGGGATCTTTTCATCCCCGAAGTTGACGACAGCTTCGATCGACTGGGTATTGGTCAGTTCCTTTTGAATGCGAACCACATCGGAAAGGACTTTTCCGTCCTTCGGTAAGAAGTCCAATGGATCGATCTTGGACTCCAACGACAGCAACCCGATGCAGGTCGCGCCGACCAGGCATGAAGTTGTCAGGGCGACTGTTCGGCTGCGATCGAGAAGACGATTACCGACAGTACTGAACAACTTGCTCAACAATGGGGTTTGTACCGACGTCGGCGGCCACAATGTCAGCAGAGCCGGAGTCAGCCCTAATCCGGCGACCAAGGCAATAAAGGAACCGAAGGCTGCTGCGTATCCAAACTGGCAAACCGGACCGATTTCACTGATTGTCAACGAAATCAAGCCGATTCCCGTGGTGAGAGTCGCCAGACAACACGGCTTCCACGCCAAACGAAGCGCTGCCCCCAACGGATCGGGGTCATCACTCGATTCGCGATAGTAGTTAAGAAAATGAATCGCGATCGCCAGCGTAAATACCATGACCATCACTGGCAGAGCATCGAGAACAAAGTTCATTTCTCCACCGGCCATGTGAATACCGGCGAGTGTCGTGTTAATGGCCCACATCGTCAGGCCAAGAATCGAGAATGCCAAACGCCATTCGCGAATCGAGTAGTACAACAGCCCCAGGCACAAGAGCAGCGTAATGAGAAAGAACTTTTGATTCGATTCCTTGCCGCCCAGCCGATCCAGTTCGGCAATGACGACCGGCGCACCGGCCAAACTCGAACGATCGCCATTCAACTGGCAATACGCCAACTGTGCCTTCACGTGATCCACAGTAGCAGCACGATCTTGCAGCCCCTCGGGCGAAAGCAGCGCCACCAGCCCGATTAGCTTTCCGTCGGTCGAAACAGAAAGACCGTGCAGCCTGCGATCGACTTCCTCTTCGCTGACTCCTAACTCGCCCATAACAACACGCATGCGAGCCGGGGACCAGCATTGGCGAATACCGGCCAATTCTTCGATGCGTTCGCAAACCGCCTCGATCAACTCGGGATTGGTAGAATTGAGTTCCAGTCCGACGAGAATCAGTTCTTCCGCACCGAAATGGCGTTTGAACTCATTGTAGGTGGCCCGAACAGCAGAATCTTTCGGTAACCACGTTTCAATGTCGTTGTTGGCAGGTAACGTCGTTGCCACGTAATACATGTACGGAAACGTGACAACGGCCAGCCAAAGGATATGGACGCTAAATCGTTGGTAGAATCTCGACAGCATAGATCGAATGGGGCAATCTGAGTGGCCGCGACGTCACAAGGATGAGACATGCAGTCAGCAGGTTTGTCAACCAGTGGTGTTCAAGCTCGAACCGCGCAATCTGCCTCGAATGGAATCTTGCGCAATGTCCGTCAAGTCACAACAGACGTACGAAAAGTCTCCCGAGTCACCGACCGGGGATTATCACGTAGATCTTCGTATCGAATGCCATGGCGGTTCGGCGTAAGCGTAAATTCCGATTCAACCCGCGCAATTGAGAAGCGCCGGCGTAGAACACGCACGATCAGTACAAACCGATCAGGTCGCCGTTAGCGGCTCAGTTCGTCGCGGGACAAAAAGCGCCCGCCGCTCATAAACATGCCGTTCTGACAGGGCTGGCACCATTCCAGCAGCACGCGGTACTCATATTCCCGGGTATCGCTGGCCATGCGAACTGTCACCTCTCCGGGGGTTAATGCCCCGCGATGCAATAAGCCAATTCCGTTGCGGCTGATTTCGCGTGTCATGGCAGCAACCGTATTCCCGCGGAATGTCGATATTTCTGCCGGCACAGAGAGTTCCAAGCGTTCGACTTCACGCTCGTGATCATCATCGGCATTTTCAATGCTGTCGAGAACTCGTCGCAGATCGTCCAAAGTCGGTCGGCTCCAAGGATCTACCGTCATCAAGTTGACTCCGCTCGTTGCGTGTTGGAAGGGGTGAATCCGTCTCAAGTCAACTTAACTATAGGTCACCTTCTGCCAGTACACTTTGGAAATCGCCCGGAGATTCCAAGGAAATGGGTCACGAGCGGCGCATCTTGAACCCGTGCGGTCGGTGGACGACTCAAGCGGCTCGCGAACGGGCAAGATCGCAGCTCGTAGGCGGTCGTTGCGGGCGACTACGGACTCACCGGGCGTGCCGGCACGACCCGCGCCTGAGATACTCGGCGAACGATTAAGCCGAATAGGACGATGAGTCCGATTAACGCAGCTACAAGGATCGTGCTGAGCATCGAATTCGATTTTGTGGGGCGATCAATTTCCGGCTCGGAGTCCCACTCGACGGGGCTCAATGATGCCGGCCCAGTGGGTGGCTTGTCGCCGAGTTCCAATGTCGGACTTTCGAACAACGGCGGGGCAGGGGCCGAGTCTTCGAACGCCGTCGCCTGAGCTTGCGTGTCATCCGAGTCATCCACCCCAGGCGGAATCACCATCGGAAGCATGAGCGTTTCATCGGCACGCGAGTCTCGCGACTCGGTCGTATCATTGACTGGAACCTGGGGCAGTATCGTAGTGCTGCTATTGACTGAAACTCGGGGTGACTCGACCGGCGTTGACACAATCCACTGAGGATCGGGCGTTTCGGTCGTTTCCACTGGCGGCGCGCTCGGCTCACGAATCAAGGAGCTGGATTCGATAATTTCGCCGGCGGCACCTTCGAGACTAACCGGCAATGCACTACGACGCTCTCCCCGAGGCGGAATGCTGGATGTGGGAACAATCATGCTGTTATTGATGTCTTCGGCGCTCGCCACATCGACAAAGCGATCGACTCGAAACTTCGTGTCGCCTTGAGAAACGCGCTCCAGATGATCACTTTCCTTTGTCAAATCACCTGCGTGAACGTCCATGCTTTGAAAAACAGGTTCTTGGACGAGGGCCTCGCTGGGCCGACGCGCCTCTTCAACATCAACGTTGTAATCGTTGTTTCCTGCCTGTAACGCTTGTTCTCGCTCCCGAAGCTCGTTTTCCCATTCGAGCAATTCGTCGGCCCTGCGGCTAAGAAGAGTCTCTTCCGTAGTTTCGGAATCCGCTTCGGTCCTGTGCGCCACCGCGGTTTCGTTGCTGAGTTCCCCAAACGGATCGAAACCGTCATCGAAACTCCGCTCTTCCGCAGCATCCTCCGCAATTTGAAAGTGCTCATCAGGACTCTCAGGAAAGTACTCTTCCTGTTCCACGAGAGGACCCACGAGTTCTTGCCATTGCTCGTCAAAGTTGTCGACAAAAGCATTCTGATTGGAATTGCCGGCAGCCGCAGGCTCATGGTTCGCGAGATCGAATTTGCGGTTCAGCGGGTCACGCCCCGAACTGCCAACCGACGTCTTTTTTGACGAAGCGACCTGCACTTCCGAGTCGAGGTCGAGTACGCGCTTTTCTTCCGGAACTTCGGCAATCGTGTTCGCAGTATTCGTCGGTCCTGAATCGTTTGCATCCAGGAACGGGTCTTCCTTTAGTTCATTTTCCCACGGCAACCTACTGATAAATCCGCGGAAAACATTACCCTTCTCCGCGACTTTGGGGGGCCCCGAGTTTGGCCTTTGCCGACCACCGAACAGAGATTCATCCGAATCGTCTGCGTTTAGGGAAGGCGTGTTCGCTGTCACTCGCGCGTTTGGTCGTTCGCTGGTTGCACCTGCCGGCGTCACGGCCTCATCTTCTTCCGCTTCGGCGACTTGTACGGCTTCTTCCTCCGCATTTCGGTTAAACAACCGTGCGAAAAACCCTCGAGGCCGATGTGCGCAGCCAACCAGGTTTGCTGACACCAAAGAGGAAACGACAACGGCGACGATGGCCCAGCGGGGAAGTGGTTTCTTCCGAAAAGACACGGCAGATTTCCTTCGGAACTCAGTTGCGGGGACAAATTCGGCCGGATCAAACCACCCTTGCGAGAGAGGCACTTCGAAGACGCAGGCCGGATGTGCGATTCTCCAGTTGATTGATCCGATTCGCGATCACCCTGTAGGGGTGAGTCGAGACCTATGGTCTATCATCATTAAATCGACCAGACCGAAGATGCCGCCTTAAGCGATTCAACCCGACTGCACCACTCACCCTAATTTACCGATTGTGACACGTAGACCGAATCCCTCAATTGGGATGAGTGCGCGACGACGGAAGAACCCGAGAGCTGACCGCAGGGTCAGGAGCCAATTCCGGTGGAATGGCCAAGCTTCGGTTTGGAATTACTCAATCAATCCACGGAGGGTCGCGAGATTGATCGCGTCGAGCAATTCTCCATCCACTTCGCCTTTGGGTGTTTCCATGTACATTGGCAATTCGGCAAACCGTGTGTCGTTAAGAATGTGCCGAAACGGCTCCAAACCCAAGAAACCTTCGCCAATCTTTTCGTGGCGGTCGACCCGGCTACCGAATTCCTTTTTGCTATCGTTGAGGTGGAACGCCTTGGCCCGATCGAGCCCGATAATATCGTCGAACTCTTGCATCGTTGCCGAGTATTCTTCCGGCGATTGAAGTGCATAGCCGGCAGCAAACAAATGGCAGCTGTCGATGCAAACCCCGAGACGCTCGGACTGTTCAACGCCGGTAAGAATCGTCGCCAGATGCTCAAATCTCCATCCAAGGTTCGTACCCTGGCCGGCCGTCGTCTCGAGCCAAACCTGTGTTTGAAATCCTTCGGTTTGTTGGTGGACTTCATCGATGGCCTGAATAATACGTTCTAACCCTTGTTCCTCACTCGATTTCACGAAACTACCCGGATGTGCGACCACACCTTCCAATCCGAGTGCTTCCGCCCGCTGAAGTTCGATGACCATCGCATCCCGCGATTTCTTCCATAATTCGTCATCGGGGCTGGCGAGGTTAATCAGGTAACTGTCGTGTGCGCAAGGACTACGAATTCCGGTCTCTTCCAAGGTATCGCGAAATCGGCAGATATCGTCATCGGTTAACGGCTTGGCCCGCCACTGATTGTTGTTCTTCGTGAAGATTTGAACACAGTCCATCTCCAATTCCGCTGCGGACTTAACTGCTTTGTAATAGCCACCGGCGATTGACATATGCGCACCAAGTAACGGCATGCTGTTCTCGCTTTCCCAGTTGAATCTGTCACATGTTTTGCCAATTCGGGCTGCGCTACTTGCGAAAATTCCGTTGCCACGCGTAAGATTAAAGCGTCACTTCACTCCGATTGCGAGAGCGTCACGATGGATTTGACGAGCCCTTCCGCACTCATCGCGTTTTCACTGACGGCCCTGTTTGTTGTGATTCTTTTCACAGCATCGCCCGTGCTGCGCCTGTGGTACTCCTGGGAAGCGGACCGCGCCATTCGGGCATTTCGCCTGCAACGAGAACAGCTCGAAGCAAAGTTTTTCGATCTGGCAAGCACGCAGGGAAAACCACGCGGGTTGCGATGGTTGAACTGCGATTGGCAGAACAGTGTGACGTTTGCCCGTGCGCTCGATAGCGGTCTATTAACCGCGTTTGTCGCCGTCAACATCCATTTTGAAGCGATCGAAGGGGGCGACATGGAGGACGTCGATGCGGTCGACACCATCCGCGACGCCGCTGCTGTATTTCATTTCCAAGATGGTCGCTGGGGAACCGGCGGAAAAGCGCTTTTCAATATGAATCCGCGCGACGCCCTCGAGCGCCTGCAAGGCCAGTTCGAACCGGTCAATTCGGCGACGGCGACGGCCTCGACCCGTTAGCGGCAGAAGACGAGCCTCAATCGGGAAATCCGCCAAAAAAGCGACAGGCTCTAGGCGGCGCTATACCTACGAAAGCGAGCCGTGGCCTCGCCTGCAACTGAGTCGATAATTCCCCGGTGAATTCGCGATGTCCCTTCACCCAATCCGGCCAGTAATGCAAGGTCGCAAAGACGATTGATGTCGCGTGGGATTCCACCTGTCAGTTCAAAGACCCGCGCTAATGCCGTCATGTCAAATATTCTTCGTTCACAACGGGCCAGCCGGCACTGCCGTGTAACATATGCGGCTGTTTCTTCGCGAGTTAGCGGCCCGACGTCGACTGACAAATCGGATAGTTCTTCCAAAGTCCGCCCCTGGCTGTTCTCACCAATGGTACGGACTGCCGCAATCATCGTGGTCCAACAGCGAGATCCCCGTGACAACATGCAAATCCGTTGCAAAAGGGGAAGGCAAGCCGCGTCTGCGCGATCGAGGTGATCGATCAAAAAGACTGTTTGAATCCCCGCAGCGGATAAAGCCGAAAGGTGATCGTCCAATGCCTGCCACAGAATCCGGGGCGTATCACTTGGTTGCGGAACGAGGTTCATTTCCGATGCCATTTGCCACAACATTTCTTGTCCGTCGGCGCCACAGAGATCAACAGCTACCAACCGGCGCTGCGTCCGAGAGACCTGATCGGCCAGTACTTGTAACAAAAGCGATTTTCCGGTTCCCGCGAGGCCGGTCACCACACCAAACCGGCGATGCTGCTCCACCAGATAGAACAACCGCGCGACCGCTTCCTCGTGCGTGCTACTCTCGAAGAATTGGTTCACGTCGAAATTGTTGAGAAACGGCGAGAATTCCAAGCCCCAGTACTGCTCGTACATTTTGCTTTAATCCTTTCGGCCGAATTCCATGCGTTGTCCTCACGCATCCATGCGGGAGTCGACAACATCGCGCAATCCATGTGATTCCGGGCGCAACGTCGGCCAACGGTGGTATAATCGGCAGATGCTGTTTCGCAACATGATTCCGACCTGGAGTTATCAGCCTCGTCACTCGGACTGCCGCAAACAGATTGGCATCCAGATCGCCCGCTTTTGGTGCCAGGTGCAAATCGGTCGCGACGAATGAAGTTTTCAAACGTTAGAACCCATTCCTCCCTTAATAATTCTCATGCTTCCCCGGTTTTACTTGCCCGCAAACTTTGACATCGGCACCGCAAAACTATCGGGCAGCGAAGCGCATCACCTGATGAATGTGCTCCGCTTGAAGAAGGGTGATCAGGTCTGCCTGTTCGACGGAAATGGTTGCCACGCGACTGCTGAGATTACCGAGTTTTCGCGAAGCGATTTGACACTGCGAATCCTCGAAGTTGAAAAGACCGAAGCTGAAGCACTCGATTCACTCACATTGGCAACCGCCGTACCGAAATCGGAACGATTCCGCTGGCTTGTGGAAAAGGCAACCGAATTGGGCGTTTCCCGCTTCGTGCCGCTTCAGACGGCACGCAGCATTGTGCATCCCGGCGAGGGCAAACTACAAAAAATGCACCAGACGATGATCGCCGCCTGCAAACAATCGGGCCGCAATCGCCTCATGTCCATCGAGCCGTTGGCAACCTGGGAGCAGTTTCTCAAAGACCACGATAGTCACGCAGCACTATTTGTGGCAGACCCGAATGGCCCACCTGCAGCGGAAACGCTAGCACGCGTCCGAAGTGCCAATCCGCATCATCGTGTGACTCTCGCAATCGGCCCCGAAGGGGGACTAACCGATGAGGAACTGCAAGCGGCAATCGACAACGGCGCTCAGCCAGCTAGCCTGGGACCGAATATTCTGCGAATCGAAACTGCCGCGATCGCTTTGGCATCGTTGGTCGTGCTTTCTTCACAGTCTGACGACTGATGGTGTTTTTGTGTGGCCGAGTTCACTGCTAGCGCTCGAGACGTGAAGATCTTAGGGACTTCGCTGGCCATCTCATCACTGACGGAAGTTCATTGCGACTGCTTCGAGTCCTCAAGCGCATGAACTTGATGATTCGGTCGCGGCCGCTGATTCGGTGTAACCGCCGAGTATTGCGGTGCGGAATCGTTCCTGGCCGTGACGGTAGGCTTCTTCGATCCAGTCGGCGTCTGATGCGGAGTGGTCACCGCAAATTGAAACAGGCAGGCTAGCCCGATCAAGCAGGTCACACGCTGCGGAGTATTCTTGGACTGCGTCATCGCGATAATTCGCCGGCAAGAACTATTTCGATTCGACTTTTATAGAGATCGCGCTCGCCACATCGCCAGTAGGGTCGGAGATAATCAGTAGACTATAGCACAGCCGTCAAATCACGAAACAAAATCCTGGCACCATGTCCGTAATTGGATGAATTCAACAGGATCTCTCCGCACTTCAGCATCGCAGCGATTCACGAAAAATCTCGCCTGATTCGATCCGTCGAACAACTGTAGCAATGCCATCAGCAGTTTTGAGGCGGGGCTTCGATCCCGTTCATGCGCATTACGCCGCGAACTTCGCTATAACTACCGTCTTCTCCTGTTCGCGAATCGCCAGCCCGGGGGTCGACGCGTGGCGTCCCGAAAATCGCGAGCAGCACTAGAATACAGCCCCATCCGGATTAGGCATCAAGGTCGTTACACTGCCGTCATGTTTCGCCGAATTTCCAAGTCGATCCGCCAGCGTCTGCTGTTTCTGACGGCAGGTAATCTGCTGTTGATGGGAGTCATTCTTGCGAATCTGTTGTCGGGCGACGACTCGACGACGGCATCGGCTCTGGACAGATTCGGCACCGTGCTTATGGACGCCGGTCCGAATGTGGCCCCGGTTATCCTGGCGGGACTCGGTCTCACCGGAATCATTTTCGCCGGAGCTCTCGACCTGTCGATCGGATCGATGATGGTCGTCGCCGGAACAGTATTCGGAATTCTGTTCTCGCGGGGCTTTGATCCCGCGGCCTGCTTTTTGGGCTGTTTTCTGACAGCTTTTGTTTTATCAAACTTCAATGGACTGTTGATTCGTTGGCTCGAAATCTCCCCGATCATCGTGACCTTAGCCGGCCTGACCTTCTATCGCGGCTTGGCATTGATCATGGCTGACGCCTTCATTCCGGACTTCGGCGGCAGCATCGCGGTCCACGACGATGCCTACCATGGTCCGGGCCAGCGGTACCCCGGTCAGATTCTTTTGATCGCCATTCTCGCTGCGCTGGCCTGGGAAACGTGGGGCAAGCTGCCGCGTGTTTGGTTGGCTCATGGCTGTTCCCCAGAGGCGTGCCGTCTGCACGGACTCAAGCCGGGACTGATATTACAAAGCACATTTTTTGCCGGTGGTATCTTTCTTGGACTCGCCGCATTGGTCGACGTCACAAATCGGCAGAATCTCGAGCCGGCCCGTATGGCGCGCGGTTTCGAATTGGAGGTTATCGGCGCGATCGTACTCGGGGGAACCAACATATTCGGTGGTGAAGGAAGCTTTCTTGGGACGATCCTGGGCGCATTCTTTTTGTACTTTGTGGGGCAGACTCTGCTGTACGCCGACGTCGACTTGTATTACCGCGAAGCAATTCAAGGAGCGTTAATCGTTATTGTCATTGGTGTCGATTGCGCGCTCCACCGCCGACAGAAGCTGCTGGATGAACTGAAATGAGACCGTACCTGCTTCCAATCCTGCTTCTCGCGGAAATAGCCTTATTCACGGCGATTAGCGACGTGCAATTCGGTTCGGTTGCCGATTTCGTGGACTACTTCCGCTACTACTTGATGGACTTGGTGCCGCAGGCTGCACCGGTGTTGATTTTGTCATTCGGCATGACAGTCGTCATGTTGACGGCAGGCATCGATCTTTCTGTCGGTTCGATGGTCGTGCTGGTTGCCTGCGTGATGTCGCAGTTTGAGGGAGATCAGCAGTTTTGGATGACGGCCATTCCAATCGGCATAGGCCTGGCATTCACGTTGGGATTTGTGAACGGGTCGCTGGTGGCGTGGCTCGACGTGCCGCCCATCATTGCAACGCTCGGCACGATGATGTTCTATCGCGGTGCTTGCTCGATCGTGATGGGCGACCGCGAGAACGATCCGTTTTACGACGTCCCCGGCTATGAATGGTTTGCGGGAACGGTCGGAACGGTCGTCGTCGTCGGTATTCTGTTTGCTCTTGGGGGATCGTGGCTGCAATGGTCGCGCTGGCGACGCGAGCTTCTGATGCTTGGCGGGAATCGGGTTGCCGCACGATACGCCGGAATTCCAGTCACGAAGCGCCTTTTGCAGGTTTATTCCCTGATGGGTCTGTTGACGTTTCCCGCAGCTCTTTGCTTTACAGCACACGATGGGGCAGTCAACGCGGGTTCGCTTCCGGGGTTGGAACTCAAAGTGATCGTGGCCGTCGTGCTCGGAGGGACGCAAGTCGAAGGGGGAAAAGGTTCGGTGTTCGGTTCCGTCATCGGAGCATTATTAATTGCAGTTCTCGATGAGGGATTGCGTGGGGCATCCGGATGGGGAGACCGGAATTTGCCGTTCGAGATTAGCCATTTGAGATTCGTTCTATTGGGCGGACTACTGCTGCTGGGCGTGTGGTTGAACTCACATGCCGATAAGAGTCGTCCATTGAATCCGGCCTCTCCAACAGCAACGCCGAAACCGACGTAGAAAGTAGGCTTGCGATTCGACTCTCCACGGGCGAGACTCAGTGTGATAGGCCAACCCAATCGAGGCAGGGCAACGAAAAACGACGTGAATCAACATGCGGGGAGATTGTTGTGAGCAATTTTGGAATTCGATGGCCAGGAGATTCTTTCATCAATCGGGGCCTCGCGGCCTCCGTCTTGGCGTTGCTGGTCGCCGCGGGGCTGTTCGGCATTGTCGGCTGTGGCAGTTCCGGAAACTCATCGTCCAGCGGTAATGGCGGCGACGAAATTGTCATCGCCATGCTGCCCAAACTGGTCAACATCGACTATTTCGACGCCTGCCAACGAGGGGCCGAACGGGCGGCTGAAGATTTGGGCATTCGGTTGATCTATGACGGCCCATCCGAACCGAGTGGATCTGAGCAGAATAAATTCATCGAAACCTGGACGCGACAAGGCGTCGATGCGATTTGCATTGCCCCGAACCAGCCGAAAACCATCAAACGCTTCGTCGAAAAGGCCAAGGAACGTGGAATCAAAGTTCTCACCTGGGATAGCGACGCAGCCGATAGCGGGCGCGACTTGATGGTTAACCAGGTCGATGACAAGTTGCTGGGAGAAACGCTTATCGACGATATCGCTCGCCAGATGAACGAAGAAGGGGAATGGGCGATTGCCATTGCCAGCCTGGAAGCGACGAACCTCAACACCTGGCGACGCTACGCTGAGGAGCGAGCCCTTTCTCATTACCCCAAAATGAAGCTGGTCGAGACAGTGGTCACGAAAGAAGACGAGTCGGTGGCACGCGAGCAAATCGAATTGCTGCTGAACAAGGAACCCAACCTCAAGGGGATTATCGCCTTCGATTCCAACTCGGTACCGGGAGCAGCCGAAGCACTCAAACGGACAGGCCGGGCGGGCGAGGTCGCCTTAACGGGCAATTCGACTCCGGGGCGCATGCGACCTTACATCAAAGAAGGTGTGCTCGAAAGCTTTTACCTGTGGGATCCCCGTGCGTTGGGGAACCTCACGATTCGACTGGCCGTTAAGATTGTCAACGGCGAGGAGATTGCACCCGCAATGCCAATCGAGGGGCATCGCGATTTGGTTTTCAGCGAGAATGATTCGACAATGGTGATTCTGTCCGACCCAGTCCGATTCACCAAAGAGAATATTGACGAATATGACTTCGGTATTTGAAACGCAGGGCATGGTCCTTCGATCGACTCGGCTTCGATAGGTCAAAGCTTAATTGACAAGATTAAATCACCACCGAGAACCAGAGGACACGGAGATGGTCATTGACTTTTGTGTCCCGGTGTACTCCGTGCCTCAGTGGTGTTTCACATTTCACAAAGCGCAAATCACTGTCAGCCTTTGTTCTCTGGAATGAACTGTTTCGGTTTGCCAATGAGTAAAGCCGCGACGCATTCATCGGGACTATCAATTCATTCGTATGCCGCAAAATCCCAAACTGAAATCACTGAATGAGCTTGCCGGCATCCTAGACCAAGAGCGTGCCGCATCACGCGAGGTCGTTCATTGCCATGGCGTATTCGACCTGTTGCACATCGGACACATCCGTTACTTGCAAAAGGCGAAGCAACTCGGCGACCTGCTGGTGGTAACCGTCACGCCCGATCGGTTCGTCAACAAGGGCCCCCATCGGCCGGCGTTTGAAGAACAACTGCGCGCCGACGCGATCGCGGCTGTCGAATGCGTAGACTTTGTTGCGATCAACGAATGGCCAACCGCGACCGAAACGATTGAATTGTTGAAACCGAACGTTTACGCCAAAGGTGCGGAGTTTCGCGATCGCAAAACTCCCGAGTTGCTGCGTGAGGAGGCGGCAATTAATTCGGCAGGTGGACGGATCGAACTGGTTGAAGAGGTAACGTCCAGTTCGTCGCAATTGCTGAACGAGTATCTTTCGCCCTTCAGTGATCAAGTCGAGCATTATTTGCGAACCTTCCGCCAGTCCGTTCCTGCATCGTCGGTGACCGAGCCACTGTCAAATCTGCGCTCACTGAAAGTGCTGGTCGTGGGCGAGGCGATTATCGACGAGTACTATTCGTGCGCGACTTTGGGCGGTTCTTCCAAGGCCCCGATCGTCGCGACTCGATACGAATCGCACGACCGCTACGTCGGCGGTGCATTGGCAGTGGCTAATCACATTGCTGGTTTATGCGACAATGTCGACCTGCTGGGAATGCTGGGGGAAATCGATTCCCACGAAGAATGGATACGCGGCCAGCTGCGGCCGAATGTCAATCCGCAGTTTTCGCTTCGGGCCGATGCACCGACAATCGTGAAACGCCAGTACCGGGAATCGTATTTCGGAGTGCCATTGTTCGAAATGAACACGTTCTCGCCTCAACCTCTGCGTGGTGATGAGGCCACCGAGCTCGCAAGTCTGCTGGAACAGCGCGCTGGGAACTACGATTTAGTTGTTGTTGCCGACTACGGATTGGGAATGCTGAATGCCGAATCAACACGGGCCTTGTGCCAAAACAGCAAATACTTGGCGGTGACAACGCACGCCAGTGCAGCGAATGTGGGGTACCATACGGTCTCGCGTTATGAACAGGCCGATTATTTTTCGATTGCCGAACACGAGCTACGCTTGGAATGCCGGAGCCGCAGCGATGAAATACCGACCATGCTGCAAGATGTTTCCGATCGCTTACAAGCAGGAATCGCCGCAGTGACGATCGGGAAGCAGGGCTGCATCTGTTACGACGGGAAAGATCTCCACGAAGCGCCTGCGCTGGCTACCCGCGTCGTTGATCGGACCGGTGCGGGAGATGCCTTTTTCGCCATAACAGCCCTGTGTGCGGCAGCAGACGTTCCACCGAGCATCCTGGCTTTTCTCGGCAATGTCGCCGCAGCCGAGGCGGTCGCGTCCGTCGGCAATTCCCGATTCTTGGAAGAATTGCCCTTGGGCCGACATGTGGAATCGTTGCTAAAATAGATGCCTGACAGCGATCGCTGCCGCGTTGAATTTGCTCGCAAGCGAGGAACTCCTTTGAAGCCGATTCGAACAGTTATGGTAACCGGTGGCGGTGGGTACGTGGGGGCAGTCCTTGTCCCGAAATTGCTGGCGGCCGGTTATGGCGTCAACGTTTTGGACTTGTTCCTGTACGGGGAACATGTGCTGGATGCCGTTCGCGAAGATCCCAAACTGAAGTTGATCAAAGGCGATTTGCGGGATGAAACAGCGGTCCGCCAAACTGTCGAGAATTGCGACGCGGTGATTCACCTGGCCTGCATATCAAACGATCCCAGTTTTGAACTCAATCCCGAGTTGGGAAAGTCGATCAACTACGACGCTTTTCGGCCGCTGGTCGAACTTTCGAAAGCAGCCGGCGTTCATCGGTTCATTTATGCATCCTCGTCGAGTGTGTATGGAGTTAAAGAGCAAGCCAACGTTACCGAAGAGTTGTCTCTCGAGCCGTTGACCGACTATTCCCGCTTTAAGGCGATGTGCGAGGATATCTTGTTGGAGTATCAGTCGCCCGACTTCACGACGGTCATCCTGCGACCAGCGACGGTCTGCGGATATTCTCCTCGGTTACGGTTGGACCTCACGGTGAATATCCTCACGAATCACGCGGTCAATAACGGGCGAATTCGAGTCTTCGGCGGATCGCAATACCGTCCCAATATTCATATCGACGATGTCACTGATCTTTACGTGCGCCTCGTTCAGTTGGACGACTCGGTTGTCGCCGGAAAGATTTGGAACGCCGGCTACGAAAACCAAACAGTCGCTGATATCGCGACGAGTATCCGCGATTTGATGGAGCGTAACGAGGTCGAAATCGTCACCGAACCGACCGACGATTTGCGTTCCTATCGCATTACGTCTGAAAAAATTCGCCAGGATATCAGCTATGTTCCGACGCGTTCGATTGCCGACGCCGCGCGCGACTTAATCGCCGCATTCAAAGCGGGCCAGATCCCCAATGCGATGACGGACGAGCAGTACTACAATATCAAACGAATGCAATCGTTGAACCTTCAGTAAAGGCTACGCGACGAATGGAGCAATCTGCTCCTAACTTGAACGATCTCGCCGAACGGTCCCGACGGATTCGCGCGCGATTGGTGCAGATGTCGCATGCTTCCGGCGCTCCGCATTTGGGGTCATCGCTTTCGTGCGTCGACATTTTGGTCGCAGCCTATTGGGGTGTCGTTGCGGCCGACCCGATTATCGCCGGCGATGCCCAACGCGATCGTGTGATTCTTAGCAAAGGACATGCAGCCCCGGCACTCTATGCCACATTGGCGGAGCGGGGAATTATCGACGCATCGCTGCTGCAAACATTTGGAAAGTCCGGCAGTCACTTGCCGGAACAGATGAGTCCGGGCTGTGTGGCCGGCGTCGAGGCGGCCACCGGATCCTTGGGGCATGGATTGTCTTTAGGCGCAGGAATGGCGCTGGCCGGTCGCATTCAGGAACGACCTTACCGTGTCGTCGCCGTCCTCAGCGACGGGGAATGCAACGAAGGCTCCGTTTGGGAAGCAGCAATGTTTTCCGCAGCCCAGCGGCTCAGCAACCTACTGGCAGTGATCGACTACAATGGTTGGCAAGCCACCGGACGCAGCGATGAGATTCTGGCTTTGGCGCCGCTCAAATCCAAATGGGAAGCATTCGGGTGGAACG
>JANQRQ010000200.1 GCA_028284485.1 Planctomycetaceae bacterium
TTCTGACGCCGAGCCACACCGACGATGGGAGTGCGACCGGAGAGGTAACCTTCTTGGCACAACATGTACAGCGCGGGCATCAGCTTTCGCGAAGTCAAATCACCTGACGCCCCGAAAATGACAATGGTCGACTCGGCCGTATCTCCGGTGGTCATCAACAACCGTTCCTCCTGGATCTTGAAACTTGGATACCGCGCGGCGCTACTGTACCGTAGCAATTCGGATCAGGCAGTTCGAGGGCACGCAGCGAAGTGATAATCGACACACACATCGCCGCCGTTTAAGATATCGATGCACGCCGCTTGTCCAATCTCCCTATTGAGGAAGGCGTTATGATATCTCCCGACTTGACTCGGTGGAGTTTCGCTTCCGTTTTCATGTTGTTCGCGATTTGCCGAGGCGAGGTTGCGGAATTACCGGCAGCGACGCTGGAGAGCGAAAAACTTAATGTCTTGTTCATCGCAATCGACGATTTGCGGCCAGAATTGAGCATCTATGGACGGCCCGTCATAACACCGAACATCGAACGACTGGCTGCCGCCGGAACGGTATTCGATTCGGCTTACTGCCAGCAGGCGTTGTGCATGCCGTCGCGGGCATCGCTGCTGACCGGGCGCCGGCCTGATACGACCAAGGTTTACGCGTTTGATCGAGATTTTCGCGATACGTTGCCGGATGTCGTCACGTTGCCGCAACATTTCAAAGCGAGCGGTTTCCACACACAAGCTTTGGGGAAGATCTTTCACAAGGACGATGCCCGCTCCTGGTCGGAGCCGCTTTGGCGTAGCCGCCAGCCTGAATACCACTCCGAGTTCGGATTGAAAGTCCTCGACTATATTGAGGAAGACTTTCGAAGAATCACTTATACCTGGCATCTGGGGAACGGCATCACCAAGACGAAACGGGCCGGGGGTCTGCCTTGGGAAGCTCCCGACGTTTCCGATAATGCTCTGCGGGACGGCGATATGACCGACCGGGCGATCGACGTCTTAGGTGAAATTCAGGACAAGCCATTCTTCCTGGCTGTTGGGTACTTGAAGCCCCATTTGCCGTTTGTAGCCCCGAAGAAATACTTCGACTTGTACGATGCGCAGCAAATCGAATTGGCGCCGAATCCCTTTCCACCGGCCGGTGTGCCACAGTGTGCGATGTATAATTGGAACGACATGCGACACTACTACGGGGTTCCGAAAGTCGGGCCGGTTACCGATGCCCAGGCGAGATCGCTCAAGCATGCCTACTACGCGTGCACCAGCTTTGTCGACGCGCAGGTTGGCCGATTACTGGATGAACTTGACCGGCTGCAATTACGGCAGCGGACCATCGTCATCTTGTGGGGCGATCATGGCTGGCAACTCGGAGAGCATGGGATGTGGGACAAACACTCAAACTTCGAAACATCGGCCCATGTCCCGATGGTGATCAGTGTTCCCGGTCAGGAGTCAGGCCGGACGGACGCCCTGGTCGAGTTTGTTGATATTTATCCGACGCTGTGCGACCTGTGCTCGCTTTCAGAGCCACAGGGATTGGAAGGAACAAGCTTCGCCCCGTTGATCGATGATCCCGCACGCGGTTGGAAGTCGGCTGCGTTCAGTCAATATCCACGTGTGATTCCCGATGTCGGTTACGGAATGGGGCACTCGATGCGGACGAAGCGGTACCGCTACACGGAATGGACCGTAGAAGGCATCGATTTCCTCGAAACAGAGCTTTACGATCACCAGATCGACCCGCAGGAGAATACCAACCTTGCGACTCGTGAGGAGTACCGCCAACTCGTTTCTCAGCTAAGCACGCAGTTGCATGCCGGTTGGCAAGCCGCCATTCCTGCGACGGTCTCAGCCGAATAGGCGTCTTCGATTCCTCCCCGTCAGGAACAACCGGTCCGGCTCTGGTTTTTCCACGCTTTCCAGTAGGAATGCATCCGGCACCTCAGGGCGTTTGGTTTTTCCGCAAACAATCGTTGTCCGAGGAATCTCGCATGGCAGCATAATTCGCCATGACGATTGTCAATCGCTTGGAATACGTGCCGACGAGATTTCGAGTTTGCGGTTACGCCCGGTTCCGACTCGACGGCGGATCGGAGGACCGCCAGGTCGTGGTCATCTCCCAGGAGTTCTGCCAAGCCTCGCAATTCTGTGCAACGTGCCTTCATGACGCGCGGCCAAATCGAATTTAGCAGGCGCGTATGATACCAATGGTTTTTGACATGTTTTCGCCACTCGTGAAACAACTCGTCGTCAGCACCGGCATACGCTTGTTGCATTGTGCTGCGTCCTTTGCGGTACTCATCAATCAATCCGGTTTGCACGACTGCAAAACCTTTGCGAGAGAACTGCCAGCTTTCGATGCGATCGTATGCTTCTTCCAGTTGCGAGGAAATCTGCTCGAGTTGCCCGCCAAGATCACTCGATTCGTCAGCCAGAACATCGCGACGTTCGACTAAACGAGCGAGGACCGATTTATAGGTCTCGCGTTCGCTTTTCTTTCGAAATGCCGACTGCATCCGTTTGAATGCCTCAACCGCCGACTCCGCATCGCGAACGGTTGATAGTCGATTCGCGGCATCGCGGTACCAGCGATTCTCTTGTCGGTAAAACTCACCAAGATCGAATCGGGCTAATCGCAATAAGGCGCGAATTTTCTTGAAGTGTTTGCGGATTTGGTGAACGGTGTCGTGCGAGTCTCTGGTATGGCTCGCTGCTTCGCGCATCGCCGCGCCGATTTGCTCCTGAGCGATTCTTCGGATTCCGCGAGTGACGGACTCCTGCCTTCGAAACCGATATGCCATGGCGTTGGAATCTGTTCGGAATGGCTACTTCCGCGGTCGGCATTCACTCGCCAAACCGCGACGGACGAAATCGTTGTACGCAGCTTATCCCTCATGGATTCCGTGTGACGCTGCTCTCTAAAGCGAAAACGCACGAAGTGCCGCAAGCGAGTTCAGGCTTCTTGCAGTTGCGTTTCGACACGTCACGCCGGTATTGGCCAACTTTCTGGCGCTACCCGCCTGCGTCAAAATCATAAACACTATCAACGCGAAGGGAAATTGATCCTATGCAAAAACCACATCTCGTGCAAACTTCATAATTCTCCACAAGGATCGCTGACTCTTATTGTGCGTTCTCCCCTTCCAGCTAGCGACCTTTGCCGCGCTCAGACGGGCCGTCCGAGCTACGGAAAACCTGGCCCAAAGTATGATCATCGCGGGCTGGAAACCGCATAGATCGCTCTGTTTTCCTCGTAGCGACAGCTGTTCAGATGTTGCGGGAGGTCGCTCCTAAGCGATACGAGACTCTGAGCTTCTCCGTCTCGGGGAGTCAACTCTGTGTTCGAATGGATTGTGGTCCGCCGCTGAAGACACGACTCGCGTGATCTCATGACATGGTTCCCACCAGCCAAGAAAGGCGTAATAATCTCAGCAGGGGGATTGTCTTACCAACCGATGAATCGTCGGCGGTTTCCTTGGGCTCGCCTGGTTTCGACAGCAATCCCGAAACGCCGGTGCGGCCAGCTTTGAATATTTCATTCATCGAGACAGAACTCGTTCCATGTATCGCGTGACACAGCAAATTGATTTCTGCTACGGGCATCGCCTGTTGAACTACCAAGGGAAATGCCGTCATTTACATGGCCACAACGGTCGTGCCGAAATCGTTCTTGAGGGGGAATCGCTCGACCAACAAGGCATGCTCGTCGACTTTTCCGACATCAAACGGTTGCTTCGTACCTGGATCGAAGACGAACTCGACCACAGGATGATCCTCTGTGAGGCTGATCCGGCAATCCCAACCCTTAAGCAACTTAACGAGCCCTTGGTCATCGTCCCTTGGAATCCAACGGCGGAGAACATCGCCAAAATGATCTTCGATTATGCCAAGTCACAAGAGTTTCCCGTGGCCGAGGTCTCGCTTTGGGAAACTCCCATGTCGTTCGCAACCTATCGGCAATGAGATACAACTCCACACATTTGCGTGCGGTTCTTCTGTTCGTTATTCACAGAACGAGATCGCTGCGGCCGGGATGTGCCGGCTGCCCACATTCAATCGGGCAGCACACCGTGACAGCGATCGGCTGGACTGATCTCAACCAGGATGGAACCAATCGTTGACCATCCGGCCAGCGAACTTTCTTGCGAAACCTCGCACAGCGCAAAAAGAAAGGCCCTCTTCTACGGAACTCAGCGATTCCCTGCGGCGAAATTTGCGATAGAGACTGAATTACAGAGTGGGTCAGGCTGTAATCAGGGGACCTATTCGCCTGCAGGTTCGCAATTGAGGAAACATTCCATAGTGAGGGCCAGGCTGGGCCTTTTCTGCTACGAGTCAACCGTCGTTCTTGCCAAATTGGGACCGGCAAAATCACACGGTGCTAACTGGTAGCGGGAGTATAAAATGCATTTCCTATGCCAAAAACTGTGATTTCGACGAAGCGCCGAATGCCGGTAGAGGTGTCGACCTGGAAAACAAATAGGAAATACCCTAAAAAAACAGCATTTTCGGCGTAAGTCTCGATTTGTGGTCCGGCAAATTTACGCCGAATTATTGACAATTCGGCGCCGAACTATTAGCAATTAAGTAGAGTTACGGCGCTTTCGACACCATTTTTCGGCGCTGAATTGGACGGTTTCCCGCTGATTTCGGCGCGCCGAAGCAGGTCGTCAACGGAGCTGAATCGAAACTTTGCGACATGAAAGTTGCTCGCAACGACAAAGAAAGCTCTCCAATTATCGATTCGGGGAGTAGGAGAAGTGACGTGCAGGAGAGGTTCAAATGAAAAGCGACAAGAACCGGGAGAAATGGTTAGTCGTTGCAGCGAGCAGCTTCATTGCCTTTTACTGTGTGACAGTGCTGGGTTATGTGGTCTCGTCGCCTGATATCCGGCTGCGATTCCTTTTGGTCGACAGCGACGAAGAGCGAGGCCGCCCCGCCGGGATTATTATTCGCAGCACACCGGGTCTGGAATACAGCGGACCGCGGAGGCCGCACGATGGCGATGTGCTACTGAAAATCGGTGATCGAAGAATTCACTCGTTCCTCGATTTTTCAAAGTCTCTGTCGGAACTTCGGGACGCACCCATTCCGCCGGGCGCCAAATTGCACCCCGGTGCAGATCCGTCGGAGAAACTGCCTCACGACGTACTGTGTGAAGTCGGCGACGGCCCACGATTCGTGAAAATCGAGTATCGGACTCCCGGTAACGAGCCGGAAGACAGTTGGGTGCTATTGCAATCCTTGCCGGTCGGAGAAGTGGCCTTGTCATTTGTCTGGCTGCTGCTGCAGTCCGGCATTTTCATCGTCAGTTCGCTGGCTGTTTGGCATCGTCCATTCGACCGCCAGGCGCGGTTGTTCTTCGCGATGTGTGTCGTCACGCTCGGGGCTTTCGTCGGGGGATATCATTGGTGGGTGATCGCCGGGAGTCCATGGCTAAACGTTCCCTTTGCCGTTTGTGCCATGTTGGTTCCTGTGGTTTCGCTACATTTCTTCTTGGTCTACCCGCGGCCGATGCCGCCGTTGCAACGATGGCCCCGAATTTCGCTGGCCGCGATCTATGCCATCCCCATGGTGTCGATCGGTGCGATTTTGTCTGTGATTTTCTACCACGAATGGTTGATGACGACGCTGGACATTCCAGGCAACGTGGATCGCATTGTGGACTCGCTGGGGAGATTGCAAAGCGGAATTTACCTTTATCTCGATATTGCGGCGGTCTGCTTCGCGCTGATGCTTGGCGCTCTGGCGTACGGTTATCACACGACGAAGCACCCGATCCAACGAAGTCAAATGCGTTGGATGTTTGTTGCCGGACTACTATCGGTCATTCCAATCGGTTACTCGTTGATCGTGGCTTACTTTTACCGGGTTGATTTTGCGTTGGGCGAAGCCCGCATTCCCATGTTCTTGGCAAGTTTATTTTTCATGCTGGCTTATGCCATGGGGATTGCGCGATACAAACTAATGCTCGTTGATCAAATCGTCACCAAGGGGATGAAGTATTACTTTGTCACGTTTTTGTTGACGGTCGGGTACAGCGTCGTCATTGCGGTGACAAGCTTGATTGCCAACTTTCTCAACCGCGGTTTTCCTCCGCAGCAGGCGCTGCAGCAGGCGACTTGGGTGGCCGCCATTTTGGTTTTGGTCATTGTCGTGCTGCTTTGGCTAAGAGATCGCGTGCAGCAGTCGGTCGACAGGCGGTTCTTTCGGCAAAAGTACCAATTGGACAAAGCGCTGCAGCGGATGCACCGGGCGGTTGGGCATTTGGTCGATCGGCAGTCGCTCGCGCAACGATTGCTGGTGTCATGTCAAGACGTCCTGCGAGTCGATTATGCGGCGTACTATACGCGCGGGTCCGACCGGCAGGCATTTCAGCTCGTTGCCGCTGAAGGGGCGGCAGAAATCCCGTTGCAATTTATGGCTGATGAAACCGTTCTGGAAATACTGGAACAAGACGGAACTTTGCAGCGAGCGGGAAGTGGTTTGCGCGGGGGTTCGCCGGTTCAGGAAACATTGCGGATTCTTCATGCCGACCTGATCTTTGCTTTGGAATCCGACGGGGGGATCGCGGGACTGATTGTGCTTGGCAGCAAGAAGAGCGGAGCGGCCTATACGGCTGAAGATTTGACCTTTTTGAATGCGCTGGGGCAGATTACCCGCGTGTCATTGCATACGGTCAAGGTGCACCAGGATTTGGCACGTCTGAATGAAGACCTCAAACTAAAGGTCGATAAGATCTCCGAGCAAAAGCGACAAATCGCGATGATGCAATCGGAGTTGAATCAACGTGAGCTTCCCGCTGATGACACGCCCGAAACGGAGTTTCGCCGCGAGCCGATCAAGGGCAGTAGTTCTGCCATCCGCCAGGTGCTCGATACTGTTCGGAAAGTTTCCACGAGCGAATCTTCGGTCTTGATTCGAGGCGAAAGCGGAACCGGCAAGGAATTGTTGGCTCAGGCGATTCATGAAAACAGTCCACGCAGCTCGGGACCGATGATTCGTGTTCACTGTGCAGCGCTCTCCCCGAGTCTGTTGGAGAGCGAGCTATTCGGCCATGTCAAAGGGGCGTTTACAGGGGCCCATCGAGACCGGGTCGGTCGATTCGAGATGGCGAACGGCGGCACGCTGTTTTTAGACGAAATTGGCGACATTTCCCTCGAGACTCAGATCAAGTTGCTCCGTGTGCTGCAGGAGCGGGCGTTTGAACCGGTCGGGGGGACTCGCACTGTCGAGGTCGATGTCCGACTGATCACCGCGACACACCAAAACCTCGAAAAGCTGATCACACAAGGCCAGTTTCGTGAAGATCTTTACTATCGCCTGAACGTCATCTCAATCACTCTGCCATCGCTGCGCGAACGGCACGAAGACATCTTTGAATTGGCACTCCATTTTCTCAAGCGCAGCGCGAAACGCCTCAGCAAGCGGATCTCACAGATTGACGACGAAGCGGTCGCCGCACTCAGTCGCTACTCTTGGCCGGGCAATATCCGCGAATTGGAAAACGCCTTGGAGCGGGCGGTGGTCCTGGCCGAGGGAAATGCAATCACAGTGAATGACCTTCCGGAGGAAATTGTCACAGCGACGGCAACTCCGGCCCAGTTGGCGCCCGTCGAACAGGCGCCGCATCTTTATCAAATGTCAGCCGCATCGGTCAAATCGCCGCCCGAGGATCCGTCGACGATCTTGGCGGACAGCAATGAACTGTACCATTCGGATTCGATTCCATTAGCCGAGCCGACTCTGCTACGAAACGCCTTACGCGAATGCGGTGGGAACAAAGCGAAGGCTGCACGTATGTTGGGGATGCCCCGCAGTACCTTCTTCAGCAAGTTGAAGAAGTACTCGATCACCTGATGAGTCATCGGTCGTGAGAGGGAGTGCGTCTGCGTTGACTTCCCCGATCGGGTTGCCTATCGATCCCGCCTTAGATTTGGCTTATGGGGCAGATTTCCCCAAGGCCTTTGCACGCAGGTCCGCCCGCTCGTTCGGCACTCGTTCCATTTGATCCATGACCGCTTGCAGCCGATTGCGAGCCTCGACGGCTGCTGGTGAGTCAGCAGCTTGCCGGATCGGGTGCTGCTCCAAGACGTCGTTGGAAATATCGAAGAACCGCCCATCGTCGTAAAGTTTAAATCTCTTGTCACGGACAAACCGAATGAGCGAGTATTTGTCCTTGTCCCACCCCGGCGTGGGATCGTAGTGAAAATAGACCGATTCCTTGGGAGTGCCGACCTCCCCACGCAATTGTGGTAGAAAACTTCGGCCGTCCCATTGTTCATCGTTCGGGGGCGACGCATCGGCGACATCCAACAGCGTGGGGCGAAAGTCGCTGGAATCGACCAAGTCGTCGCAAACAGCGCCAGACGGTACGGTTCCAGGCCAATTCGCGATGAGGGGAACATGAGTTCCCGCATCGGTGGTGTAACCCTTTCCGCCGGCGACGGCCTTCTCTCCCATCAATGATGTAATGCCACGGGGCGTTCCGTTATCGCTGTAGAAAAGAATCAGCGTGTTTTCACGGAGGCCAAGTTGGTCGACCCGCGCGACGATCCGTCCCATCGTCTTGTCCATATATTCGACCATATCCTTGAAGTATCGCTTGTCCGACACGTGCCGATTCTCGGTGTCGGCCCATTCTCGGCTGTCGGGAGTCGGGACAAACGGACCATGAGTCAGCGCCATGGGGAAGTACACGAAGAATGACTCGTCGCAGTGCCGAGTGATAAAATCGTTGATGTACTCCGCCCAAATGTCGGCGCCATACTTTCCGGTGGTGTCCTTACGGAAAGTGCCGTTCTGGAGAATGACGGGGTCGGCATATCGAGAACCTTTTACCTCTGTATGGCCGGTATGCCATAGGCAGTATTCGTCGAATCCGGCATCCTTCGGATGCATGCCCATGTTTCGTCGCCACTCGGCACCAGGATAATCGGGCGGATCGTAGCTGGTCAGTTGCCATTTTCCGGCAATACAGGTTTTGTACCCGGCCTCCTGCAAATCGTGTCCGAACGTTTTCTCGCGTGGGTCAAGAATCCCGAACGCCACCCAGTTACGGTTGTTGTATTTGCCGGTCATAAGCTGCACGCGCGTCGACGTACACAACGGTTGGGCATAGGCATGGGTAAATCGCATTCCGGTTGCCGACAGTTTGTCGAGGACGGGGGTTTCGTACGATGTCCCTCCATAACAGCCCAGGGCTTCATACCCCAGGTCGTCCGCCATTACGAGAATGACGTTGGGTTTTGCACAGACAGTTAACGAACAGCCGACAACGACGCTGCACAGTACGAACGCCGAAAGCAAGGTCTGTCGAAAGTTGCGACGAATTGGCATTTGCGCAACTGCAAAAGTGATCGGCCGATGTGCCCACAATCGCTTAGGAATTTTCAAAACGGAATTTGTCATAGAAGCGTCCGGATCCAATTGAAGAGAACTACCGACGATGCTGTGCCGTCGCCGACTGAGTCATCTGGCCTGCCAGCAGTACCGAATCGCTAGCTGAGGTTCAAAGCGCCGACCACACCGATAATGATGCTGGCGAGAATCAGCAAGAAACCGATCCCGCGCCAAATACCATGGCTGCGCACCGCCGATAGCGTTCCGGCGATCAACCCCAAAGCCAGGCAACTGAATTGTACGGAGACGGCAATATTCTTTTGCACCGTTCCCGTCGATTCCAGCAGTAACGTCAAACCGAGTGCCGCGCCGACAACTGCCAAGATGCCGCCCAACGGCCAAAGAATCGAAAGTGCTTTTTTGGTCACGCGCTTGACCGTGGTTCCTTCCAATTCGTCAACCGCTTCGTCGCGCGTGTCGACAATACTCCACAGGTTGGTCAGTCCCGCGATTTCGAGAACTTCGTAGACGGTCGAGTCGTTGTTCACAACGACCATTCGTCCTTGCCGCTGCTCTGCCGATTTCCAAAGCCGCACAATCAAAGCAACCAGCGCGCTGCCGATGTAATTCAACGCCGTCAAATCCAACAAAAACGATTTCGACTTGGGATTTTCGAGCGTTTCGAGAATCTTTGTGCCGTACTCTTCGATCTCGCCCCATTGGGCGTCGTTGATTCGGGGCAACAAAGCCAACGTGCAATAACCACGCGTTTCGTCAAAACGGTACGGGACACCGTTCGCCGACGCTCCATTGTCAGCAGACGCTGTTGCCTCTTGATCTCCGGAGGCTGCCGCCTGTTCCGAGTGTTGTGGTTGTTGGCTATCCCGATCCGTCATGGTGGTTTCATCTTGAATGGGGATCTGTTTCGACAAGGAATCCTCAGAATCGGATCGAGACTTTCTGATGTTTTTGAGGGAAAATGGCCTTCAGAAAGGGCGTCCGATATTGTACCCAAAGCCGACTTGTGTCTCTAATCAAACAGGCGGAATTTCCAATCTGCGCTGTTTTCCCTGAATCGCTGTCTCATCGAATCAGCATTTTCAGACGCCGCATCTGACGGCCCGACAACAAGAGATCGATGGTGGATTGTGGGCGAACGGAAGGCTTTTTGCCGACGAAATTGTCATTCGCACGCCACTCGGAATCGATCGCTTAGCGATGTTGATTCGATCGGCCATCTCGAATTCGGTAGACCTGCGATGCGCATTCTTGTAATGCCATCGATTGCATACGACCCGTTTCGAAATCTTTGAAACGAGCGACGATGCTTCAGTATTATTCGAGTTTCGGCGATGTGGGCTCCATCGATCGCCGGCACATTTGCGCCACATCTCGTGCCGAACGGGACGCCGATGAAATCTGCGATGCAATGAATTCCGGATAATTCTCGCACAAATGACGGCCCATGCCCATAATGCACGAGCTTGGCAATTCCGATGAACTGCACCGACCCCCGACCGAGTCCTGTCATGACGAAACAACATTCCATGTATGTCGTCGTTTTCTTCGCGATTGCGCTGGGCGGCCCTGGTTGGGCCGATGCCGACGATGCATCAGCGTTGCCTAAAACGCAAGTTCTCGACTGGGATGACGACATTGCGTCGCGAATTGTGGCGGGCGCGGATCAATTCCTGTTGCGCAAATTGGAACTGGCGCGCCAGCAACGACACCATCGATGGGACAGGATTGCCGCGGGCGAAAACGGTAAACAATTGGAAACAGCTTCGCGAGAGTTGGCCCGGATTCTCGGAGTCCGCGATGAACGCCGCGGATTTGACGCGCCGGAATTGGTCGCCACAGTTGATCGACCGGCGCTCGTTGGACAGGGGCGCGGCTTCGGCGTTTTTGCCGTTCGCTGGCCTGCGTTTAACGATGTTCACGGCGAGGGATTACTTTTAGTGCCGACCAAGCGAGAACCGCGCGGCAACATTGTTGCCATTCCCGATGCCGACCAAACTCCTGAAGTGATTGTCGGTTTAACCGAAGGCGTTGCTCCCGCTTCGCAATTTGCGCGACGATTGGCCGAACAAGGCTTTCGCGTATTGGTCCCTGTGTTGATTAACCGAGAGGTTAAAGAACACCGCCGGGCCAAACTGACCAATCGGGAGTTCATTTACCGCTCTGCGTTTGAGTTAGGCCGGCATGTCATCGGTTATGAATTGCAAAAGATTCTCGCGGGGGTTGATTGGTTTTCTCGCTCGTCCGACTCAGCCGATCGCCGAGTCGGCGTCATCGGATGGGGCGAAGGGGGCCTGCTGGCGTTTTATGCAGCGGCCATCGATGCGCGGATCGACGTCGCATGCGTGAGTGGATTCTTCGGGTCCCGGGAAGATGTCTGGCAGCAGCCGATCGACCGAAATGTCTTCGGCTTGCTCGAGCAATTCGGGGATGCGGAAGTCGCCACATTGATCGCGCAACCGCACAGAACATTGATTATCGAAGCTGCCGCGGCGCCGGAATTTGTCATTCCGCCGAAAACCGGTGGCGCACCGGGCAACCTGACGACACCCAGCCTCGATGCAGTGAGAAGCGAAATCACCCGAGCAAGACAGTACCTGCGAAAGTCAAATTCGGAATCGAATCTCGGGCTCGTTGTCAATCGAGAAGGTCATGGTCCGTATGGATCGAACAAGACATTAGAAGCCTTCGACGAGGCCATGACTCGGGGTCTGAAAAAATACGCTCGCACCGATGACGACCCGCCGGTCTCCGGCTCCGCTTCTCGCAAAGCCCGGCATCTACGGAAAAAGTTTGATCAGGCTGCACGGCAACAACGGCAAGTTCACGAACTCGATCGCCACAACCAATGGCTACTTTCGGAAAGCCCCTACGTCCGTGATGAGTTCTTCGCCAAACTCGATACTACTTCGCTCGAAACATTTGAGAAAACCGTCGAACAGTATCGCGATTATTTCCGGCACGAAGTGATCGGAGAGTTTGAAGACATTTATCTCCCCGCGAATCCTCGCAGCCGCAAGGTTTACGACGAACCGGGATTCACAGGCTACGAAGTGGTGCTCGACGTTTTTCCCGATGTCATCGCGTACGGCATTTTGCTGCTGCCGAAAGACATTCCTGAAGGCCAGCAGCGTCCCGTGGTTGTTTGCCAGCATGGTCTCGAAGGTCGCCCGCAGGATCTTGCCGACCCAGCGGTCGATCACCGGGCCTACCACACGTTTGCCTGTCGACTGGCCGAGCGGGGATTCATCACCTTCGCACCGCAGAATCTGTACATTTTCGAGGACCGCTTTCGCACATTGCAACGCAAGGCCAACCCGCTGAAGAAAACGCTGTTCTCGATTATCGTGCCGCAGCACCGTCGCATTACCGAATGGCTGGCGTCGCTGCCCCAAGTCGATCCCGACCGCATTGCCTTTTACGGCTTGTCGTACGGCGGGAAGACGGCGATGCGCGTGCCGCCGCTTGTTGAACGATATTGCCTGTCGATTTGCTCGGCCGATTTCAACGAATGGGTTTGGAAGAACGCTTCCAGCCGCAGTCGCTATAGCTACGTCGGGACGAAAGAGTACGAAATCTTCGAGTTCGATTTGGGGAGTACATTTAACTACGCCGAAATGGCGACGCTGATTGCCCCGCGCCCCTTCATGGTGGAGCGGGGACATTTTGACGGCGTTTCGTCCGATCAAGCAGTGGCGTACGAGTTTGCCAAAGTGCGGCATCTGTACGCGGCCAAGCTCGGCATCGCGGACCGCTGCGAAATCGAATTCTTCGTCGGCCCACACACGATCAACGGCGACGGGACGTTCGCCTTTTTGCACAAACATCTCGACTGGCCGGAACCTTGACACAGTCCCGATAGCAACCTCGGTTCTGTGCAAATTGATTCACTATGCCGTGTTTGCGCCGAATTCATTCAAATACAAGGAAGAATTCTGTCATCCAGTTAGAAAATTCCGATGCGACGAATTAATTGCCTGTTTTGGAATCTCGGGATGAATAACCCGATCGAATTGCTTGCCAAACTAGTGGCGGAAAAGCGAATTGATATCGTCGTTCTAGCAGAATCGTCAATTCAAACTATAACGCTCAAAGAAGAATTAGGACACTCAACAGAAAGTTCATTCCACGAACCCCACGCTGAAACGGGGCGACTACAACTGGTTTGTCGGGATTCAGAATTTAACTTGCGTGAAATCTATGGTGACGCCAATGGGCGAGTCACAATCCGGGTGTTGCGTATTGGTTCTCATGAACTGTTATTGGCGGCGGCACATTTGCCGAGTAAGGTGAACTGGTCTCCTGAAGATCAATCGACCCAGGTGCAATCGTTATCAAAGCAAATTCGCGATGAGGAAGAACGACGGAGAAACAGCCGAACGATTCTCTTTGGTGACTTCAATATGAATCCATTCGAAGCCGGTGTCGTAAAAGCGGCTGGCCTACATGCAATGATGGCGAAATCAATTACCGAAAACGGGGGCCGTGTAGTTCAAGGAGAAACCTATCCCTTTTTCTACAACCCAATGTGGGGCTTCTTTGGCGATCGTACAGAGGGTCCACCCGGAACGGTTTACCATCGACATTCCGGGCACTTGTCTTACGAATGGAATATATTCGACCAGGTGTTGATACGGCCGGATGCGTTGCCGTGGTTTCCTGGGACAATTGAGATTGTTACAAGAATTGGCACAACTGACCTGTTGCGCAGTAATGGGCGTCCCGATCGTGCTGTTGCCTCTGACCATCTACCACTTCTCTTCCAACTCTCCGAGTGCGAGTAGCCCTCCAATGACTGACTTATGGCCTGAAGACATCACCAGCGACGACGTGCTAGGACCGCAAGAGATTTTGGAGGGCCAAGCTAAAGAATTAGCAGATCGCACGGGTTCCCTGTTAAAGGCGCACGTCACACGTCAAGAAATGGAAGATCGAATCGAACTTGGTTTCGAGGTTCAATCAGAACGAACAGACAATCGTGTCCGGCTTTTTGTCGTTCAGCATCGGCTGGAATTCGAGTATCCGGTGACCATCGTACCACCTCCCAGCTTGCCGGATTATCTCAAGCAACACGTATACAGAAGTGGAATGCTTGATACGGTCAAAGCCTTTCAGCGGGAAGGAGGGTGGGTCGAGAACGAATGGGTGGCTTCTTCGCCTCGGAATTTCGAAACCAAACTACAGAAAGTACTCGCCCTGTATGAGGTCAAAGCAATGGTGCTATCATTGTTGGCGTCAGCGAAAGCGGCGGACAGTCGAGACGACGGCGAATCTGATGCGTAGGCTGTGCGGTTCGCAACAGAGTAGTTGGGCTTAAACGTTATGCATGGTATTCAAGGTGATGGCGTCGGTCCCGGTCAGCCGGCACGAGATGTAATTCGGTTGAGTCCGAAATCCGCGATCGTGTCTTCCGACACATTTCGCCGGAAAGATTTTGTCGTCGCACCAGCATTTCAGTTTGATGAGAGGAAGCGATTACGCTGCGAGGCGTCAACGACTGGATGGATGGACCAGCTTGTGTAAGAAGTCGGAAAGGCGCTCTTGCTCCTTCCTTCGTGTCGCGAATACTTCGCATTCAAACCGGCGGTCCAGATTCAGCTGCCTCATCTCTGCCTGGCGCCCACCATCTGTGACCATAACGTCTGCGTACGGAAGGGTCGACGCAATCCGCATGATATCCCATTGGTCGCGTGGTTCGTCCTTGACGTTCAGTACCGCAACAAGCGCCGCGATTTCGGCTCGAATTGTTACCGTAGGCACAGCGTCGATTCCTTCAGCTCGAATAATATTTAGGGCCGTCTCAGCTTCGTTCGGGCTGAAACCGTGGTTTCTGACCGCAAGGATGCACAAATATCCTGCCCAGTCTGGAACTGTCAAACCTCCAACGTTTCGAACGTCGACTTCGGGAACGATACCCAAGCTCAGTGGCGTCAAACGTTCAACTAACTGTTGCTTGTGCTGATCTTTGATGATTCCAACCATTGATTTCTTGACGTCATCTGTAAGTCGCGTCTGTCCTCGTGACAGTTTACGAACGAGATTGACTGGCCGATTTACATTTTCGATTGTTTCGTCGAATTGTTCCTTTATGTCTCGCAGTAATGTCAAAACTCCGGGCTTGCGGATGTTGACACTGTCGTTCTTACGCGTGAAATCATCGATCGTCATCCTTTTTCCGCGTACGGACGCGACAAGTTGCATCGCAGCAGTATCCGCCTCGGGAAGGAACGATCGTCCGAAAGATAATTGATGCAACTCGTCGTCCAACGCAATCGCCTGTCCGTCTGCGAGGCTTGATGTCTCGATGAAATGCTCGATGGATCGTGGGCACATGAGGCGCTTTTTCTTCACACCTTGGTGCAGTAAGCTCCGAATTTCGGCCCATTTGCCATTCGGATCGCGATATATTTCTGAAGTAGCGCATTGATCCAGATAAATCAATTTCATTCCGTGCTTCATGTACTTACTCATTCAACGATCTCGTTTCTTTAGCTGCACGTTTCAACATCCTGTATTGATCTCGACACGTCGAATAAGCCCAGGTTCATTGGCAGCTATTTGGAGACTGCACACCGATAGACAAGTAATCAAAGCGGAAATCGCTGACATTCGGGTTTCCCAATCTGTCTCCTATCTGTTCACTGATCTCGCAGACTCCTGGATTTGCTCAATTCTATTCCTTGGATGTTCTCGATTGAGCGATTTAATCCGTCGAGTCAAGACTTCTGGACGCGTACTTGCCGCTTGGGACGATGTGTCAAAGCGCTACAAGAATCACCATTTTGGAACGAATGGAAATCCATTCACGAAGTTTGCGATGAAAGTTGTCAGCAAACTGTAACAAACCCTGTGTAATAGTCATCTTTGATGTTTGTTGCTTGTATCGTTTGTTCCATACAGGATGCCTATGTCTGCCGTCGAATATGTACGTTGGAAGAAGTCCTCGTCCGATCTGGATCGATTGGCGGCCAATCGCATGGCTGTCTGGCTTTCGATCACTGCCACAGTTTGCGCCTTGATGGCAAGGGCCCAAGTAGGCATGTCGGACGAATCGAAACTGACCGGTGACGAGTCGAATCGCGATCGTGTCACTGTTGTTTACCAAACACTCGATTCTATCGATCCGGCGAAGATCAATGCCGATTTGAAGCCGGGAAATCCGACCGTCGATGTCGGTATCTATTTGGGGGAAGCCGAAGAGGAGACGCACGGTTATGCGGAGTCGCCTGGCGATTTGGTCGCATCCTTCAAACGGGCCAAAGAGATTTTCGCGGAAGCCGGCGTGCAACTTAAACTACTGTGGGTCAAGCGGGCGACTGTTCCGCCTGATTGGCTGACCATCCAGGCGAACGACTTTACGGGCGATCCTGTTCCGCCGGAAATCAACGCCTACGTCGGGTACCGATCGGCAGGTTGGTCGCTCACGTCCGAAGCGAAGGCTGCATTCGAAGGGATCATTGAACAACAGCCGGAAAATCATCGTACGATCTATTTGCTGTATCTCAAGCAGGTACGAATGGCGTATTACGACCGTTCCGAAGAAGGTCCTCCACAATTCAAAACGCTGAAAACCAGCGGGCTGTCGCTCCCGACGTACTTGTTCGAAACGAGGATGCCCCGACGAATTCGCGGTGCAATCACGTTAACTCGCAACAGCGGCAGAGGGGGACGGACTGTCGCACACGAATTGGGGCACAAATTGATCAACGTCAGCCATGAATATCGCGATATCAGCCCCCAGTTTGAAGTGCGCGGCGACGGTGGCCTGATGATTTACGGGCCCGGAACCGAGATCCCTGGCGGCGAAGCGGGAAGATGGCATCGAGAGCGGCTGCATCTTTCGCCGTTCATTTATCGAACCGGCGCCGACGGCACGCGCCGCTGGAATGCCGACTACGTCGAGACGGGGCATTACTACGATCCGCTGTACGGCGACTCTGTGATCCGCTTTGGCGTGATGAAGATGCCCTTGGCGAAGTGAATCCCTGCGTCGTTGCATATTCTAAAAGCCACGGATTGACACAGATGCACACGGATTGAAATTGGAGATTTCAATTGATGCAACACGAAGAAATAACCGAGCAAATCATCGGCGCAGCGTTTGAAGTTTATAATGTGCTGGGTTCGGGTTCTTGGAGAAAGTCTACAAGAACGCCATGAAGGCCGAACTGAATCATCGTGGTGTGGCGGTCGAATTAGAAGCGAAGATCAATGTTTCGTATAAGGGCCAATTGGTTGGAGAATACTACGCTGACTTGTTTGTTGCTGACCGCGTACTTGTCGAATTGAAAGTCGCAAAAAAGTACAACTCGGCCGATGAATCCCAATTGCTGAACGAACTGAAAGCGGCCAGTATCAAAGTTGGTTTGCTAATTAATTTTGGCCGTGACAAAGTAGAGTTTAAGCGGCTCGTGTATTAAGAAATTTCGGTTTTGTTGGAGTCATTCCGGCACTCCGGCTGTTTGTGTACGCGATCCGTGTCAATCCGTGAGTATCCGTGGCTCGTTAAAGTTGCTCATTCGCATGCGTGCGAAGAACGAATTTGATACGGTCAATTCTGTGTGATCGCGAGGTGGGACGGTTACCATTTTCCAAAAACTCGCGAAAGGTCCTAAGTGCTAAGGCAGCGAATGGACGACTTGGCTTCACGACCGACTTATTCGCATGTCAATTCCCAGTAGCTTGCCGTCCAGTTCCCAAACCGAGTCCCACGAGCCAAAAACGCCCACGAGAAAAGTAAATCTCTCTACCGGCTAGCGATCTTCTGCTGCGAAAACCTGGGGAAGAATCGCCCGGTGGTTTGCATATAGTGGCGGTAGTCGTCTCCGAATCGTTCGATCAGTTTTTCTTCTTCGATTCGCGTACGGGCAACCATGAAGACGATCGGAACGATTCCAGCAACCAACAGAAACCAATTGGCAGCGACCAAGCCGGTACCGATAACTGCCGCAAAAAATGCCAAATAAAAAGGATGGCGTACGAATCGATACGGACCAGTCGTGACCAGTGAATGATTCTGTCTGGTAACGACGGTATCAGTCAGGTTTTTGCCGAGATGTCGAAACGTCCAGACCAACAAGAATCCCCAGATGCCGATGAAGAGGAATCCGCACCATCGCCCATAACTGGGCATCGGGTGCGAAGCCCATGCCATCCATGCGGGGTTGATCATCCAGGCGACGCTGCCGATGAACCACGGCAAAGCACCGAGTCGCAGCCCGAAAAGAATGAACGCGCCTTCCTGCCAACGATCGAGTTTTTCGCCCGATTCAGCGCTTATCCGGTGATAAAGGCCAAACGGCAGGAACAATGCGAGCATCGCGAGCACGATTGCGCGGAATTGATCATCAGCAGTCACAGCAACGGTCCTGAAATCGGAGAGGCCGTACGGGCGGTTTACTTACTCTCGTGGGCGATTCTGGCTCGTGGGAGCCAGCTATCATAAAACAAAACGCGATTGTCGCGGCCACAAGTCAGCGTAATACGCTGTAGCCATCCACAGTCACTGCATTGCAGCGTCCTCGACAACCGGTATCGAGGCTGAACCGTATATTTTGCCCGCTTTGACAGTCGCCACGGGAACGAGTTTGCGGTGACCGATTCGTGTGGCCTTGAGCGTGTCGACAAATTCGAAGTCCCCTTCAATCAGTGAGAAGACCGCGACGTCGGCTTCGGTTCCCACCTTGAGTGTGCCCAGCCCTTGCGGGAACCCAAATGTGGCGGCGGGATTCGTGGCGGCCCGCTCGATGACCTGATCGAGTGTCAAACCCAAATGCATGAACTTCGACAGCGTCGTCGCCAGGTCGAACACCGGTCCGTGCACGTTGTATTGGTGAATATCGCTGGAGATCGTTCCTGGAAGCACGTCTTGTTCGAGTGCCTTTTCGCAAATGTCGAACGAGAAGCTGCCGGCACCATGCCCCACGTCGAGCCGTACGCCGCGTTCCACCGCCTTGAGAACTTCGGGCAACACGCGCTCGTTGGCATCGAGGATGCCCTGTTCGCGTCCGTGAAACGAATGCGTCAGCACATCCCCTTTCCCCATCATGTCGAGAATCTTTTGGACCGGCGAATGCGAATCGCCGATGTGCACCATAATCGGCAAATTGACAGCTGCTGCCGCTTCTTTCGTAAGGGCCAAAACGCGTAGATCGTTTTCGCCGGTGATGTTTTTGGAGAGCCGCACTTTCAGGCCCAGGATGACGTCGCGGTTTCGCTCGATGGTCCGGATGGCCGCTGCCGGGCTGACGTACTCCATTTCGAGCAGTTCGCCGTATGGCGTATCCCGAGACATTGTTGATTGGCCAATCAACGAAATATTGAGCAGCGCGAAAACTCGCGTGTCGACGACGTTGACCACGTACTTACGCAAACCGGGAAACGTATGCGCGCCAGACGAACCGGCATCGAGCACGGTCGTTACGCCTTTGGCGATACAGTTCGGGTCGGCGGGAATTCCGAGCGGAGCGACTCCGTCGTAAACGTGCACGTGCACGTCGATCAATCCGGGGGTGACAATCTTTCCGCGGGCATCGAGCACTTGCCGGGCCTCAGTTGCGGGGATGTTCTCCGCAATGCGCGTGATGCGGTTACCGGTGATGCCGATATCCCGTTGTGCAGAGAGCTTTTGCGAAGGATCGACGACCTTGCCTCCTTTGACCAACAGGTCGTACTCGGTGGGAGCCGGCTGTTGTGCCCCCAGCAGGGCTTGCCAATGTGACGACAGGCTGCAAACCAGCGAACCGACTAAAGTCTGCTTAAAGAACTCCCTGCGGGTTGTATGCCGACCAATCCGTCTGCCCAATGATCGATGACTCATCGCGGTGTACTCCTGATGATGTCGAACGCAGGCGGCCGTGCAGGACGCCATTGATGGTCGAACATATGAGTTGGTTCGCTCAACAACTGCGTTTTCCCGAGATTGAACCGTACGGGGCCCGCGCTGTAAAGAAAAACTTTTCTGACGTTGCCGACTCGCAATACGTAACAGAGACAGAATTTCGGCTAGACCGTATCAGAAGTCATGCGGGAAGAGAGCGGTGCTGTTTCGCAATTCCTTGTAAGATTCTCAGGCCGTCCGCAAAATGTGCTAAGAAATCCGTTTGGCCGCCGAATATGCATTGTCTAGACACCTCGCCCAAATAGAGGAGCCAACTTGAGTGACGCGGTTGTGGAAATTGACAACGTCACCAAGACCTACGACACCATCGTGGCGGTTGACAGCGTTTCTTTGCGAGTCCCGCAGGGCCAAACGCTGGGCTTAATCGGCCCCAACGGTGCCGGCAAGACGACACTGCTGCGGCTGATCGCATCGTTAGCAAAATCGGACTGTGGCGACATTCGTGTCGATGGCGAATCGGTAAGTCGGCATCCGCGGTCTGTCCGGAAGAAGCTCGGTTTTATGCCAGCCGAGTTTGGCAGCCCCCGCAATCTTTCGATCGGCGAATACCTCGAATACTTTGGATGCATGTACGGTATTCCCCGATCGGAACGCCCGCTGCGGATCAAAGACGTGTGTGAGTTGACCGATTTGTCGGGCCGTGAAGAGGTGATGGTCAAAGGGCTGTCGACCGGCAATCGGCAGCGATTACTGCTGGCGAAAACGCTGCTGCACGATCCGCAAGTGTTGGTGTTGGACGAACCAGCCAGCGGCCTCGACCCTCGGGCGCGGACCGAACTGCGGACCATCGTTCGCGAACTCGCCGCGATGGGGAAGACGATAATCATCAGCTCGCACATCCTGTCCGACATCGAAGAAATCAGCGATCGCGTGGGGATTCTTGAAGCAGGGCAACTGGTGCTCGACGGGGACCTCACCGAACTTCGTAGTCAATACGGGGCCACCAAGCGCGTCGTGAAATTGCGCGTGCCAACGGACAAAATCGAGCAGGCGATGCAAGTCGTCACGAATCTCGAAGGTGTTTCGTCCTGCGAACGGCGCGACCATTCCCTCGTTATCAGCTGCGACGAGGAAGACTGTAACTTTATTCTCGAAGCAATACTGAAGCACGGCATTCGCGTTTTGCAGTTCGCCGAGGACGAGCCCGATCTCGAAGAAATCTTTATGCGGTCCACCGCAGGGAAGGTGACATGACCGCGATCAGCCGATTCGTGCACCTCTTTCGGGACAGCCCGACGTATGGCCGCGACCGAGCCAATTTGGTTTCGGGTTTAACAATCGGCACAGCAGGTTTGCTGCTCAATGGTGCCGTGTTAATGCTCGTTCTGCCGCTGATGCTCGACGCCGACGATGTCGACTTTCGCATGCTGACCGAAAATGTGGAGTTCGGGCAACTCCTGGCGCTGATCCTGCTCGGTGGGGCGACCGCGTTTGCGACGCTGCTGATCCCGCTGCGATTGGTGACTGTGTTTTGGGGACCGCGTATCGGGAGGTACTTTGACCAAATCGTGCTCAGCGGGATTTCCCCGATGCGATTTGTCATCGGCAAAGCGCTGTCTCAAAACCTGTTCTTGGGTTTGATTCTGTTTTTGTTGCTGCCATATCTCGTGCTGAGTTTGACGCTCGGCGGCGTCGACCTGGAGTTCTTTGTGGCCGGCCTGTTTCTGCTGTGGTTGTATTGCATGGCGCTGGCGTTGGTCATGCTCTGGCTGTCGATGTACGTCAACGAACTTTTGGCAGTGTTGCTGGTGGTCGAGGGAGCAGTCCTGTTCTTGATACTGGGATGCCTGCCGCTGCCGATCCAACCGTTTGTGGTGACTCCCTTACCGGCGCTGTTGCATCCCGTGTATTCGTCGATTCCAAGTCTCGATAGCTATATGACGACAGGTTTCCTTCCGATCTTTCTCGCAACGACAGGCTGCCTGTCGGCCATGATCGGAGTATCGCTGTTTGCCATCTACATGGGACCGTTGTACGGCATCATTCGCGACAATAGCACCTTTGGCGAAGTGGTGCGGGCCGGCGACAGTAAACGCAAGCGTTGGATCCGGCTGCGGCTGACGATTCAACGAGCGTCGGAAATTGCATTTTTCTGTGAGAACCGCGGCGATGGCTTACGACGTTACGAAGGGTTGATTCGCTGGGGGCTCGGTTTCGGCACGTTGATATTTCTTTCGGCGGTGGCTTACTACATCTATGGGTACTCGATGTGGAAGTTGATTCCGCTATGGGGGCCGGGGACCCCACGTTGGTGGGTTTACGAGTTTCATGCGTTCTATCTCGTAATCCATGGGTTTAGCATTCTACTGGCCTGTTTTTTGTTCTCGCACGGGAAGAACACGACATACCAGCGCATCCCGTTTTGTTTCGGAAAAATGGTTGAGGTGTCGCGGCTCGATACGATTTGCTTTTTGTTGTTTTGGATGTTGTCCGTTGCCGCATCGATCGCCACGCCGTTTTACTTCGAACAGTGGATTGCTTCGCCGGGTGGCTACACCGTCTTTCCTGATATTTCGATGGCTGCGCAGCGGCAATCGCCCGACTTCCTGCGCCTGGCTGTGGAAGCGAACGTAGTGATTGCGGTTGCAGGATTGGTTGTTTACTCGCTCCACCGGCTGGTGAACCTGTTGGTTTGGGATAGCATCGTCTCGTTAATGACAGTCTCCGGATTCTATTTCATGGTCGTCTGCATATTGCCTTTGTTCTTGACGGCTTTGTTTCTGGAATTGTTGGATCTTGACGATGTGGAGGTCATTCAGGACTTGTTTCCCCGATTCGCCATCGTCTCGCCTATGACAATGATGATGCTGTTGTTCGACGAAATCGGAAACATGTTCCCTGCTGACATCGTAACGTTTCCGTTTTATGTGCTGCATGGAACGTTGATTGTGCTGGCGCTGTTCGCGATTCGCTTCCGTGGCCGAAAGTTGCGCACGCTGTATCTGCAAGAACCTGATTCGGAGGGAAGTTGATGACCAAACTGATCTCCGAGTCATTGTGGCCTGATCCGTTCCCCGGTGTTTCGACCGAGCGACAAACCCGAGGCCGCCAAACGCGGGCGACATTGGGAACGCGATTTGCATTTGTCGGGTGGATTGTGGTTCTCGTTTGCTCGGCTGAGTCGCCGGCCATCGCGCAGCCCGACCAAACAATCGAAGATGTCGACACACCGGGATTGGTCATCGAAGCGACCGCCGGCTGGGATGGCACGGTCGACCAAACAACGCCGATTCCGGTGTCGTTTTTGATCAGTAACTATGCGGAGCAGATTCTCGAGGGCGAACTGTTGCTGTCCGACCCGTGGAACGGAAAGGAAGCGATCCTGGGTGAAATTGCCGTCAGCCCGGGTGGGACGACGCGATTCTCGTCCATTCAAAACTTGTCTGACTGGTTTGATTGTCACGCCGAACTCCGCAGTGGCGGCCGAGTCCTCTGGCGGCGCGAATTGGCGATCAGTTCGGGCCAGGGTTTTGTGGCGAACGTGAACTACGCCTTGTTTGTCGATTCCGGAGGGCGTGCCTTAGCGCTTCCCGGCACATTGAATGACACCTCCTCAATCGTATCAACTGAAATCGTTGTGGCCGGAGAGAAAGGGAGGCCGTTTCAATGTCTGACGGCGAAGCCGTGGCAAGTGCCGAATCATCCGGGGCCGCTGGTCGTGTTGCAGGCGATTGTTTTTCAGGAAAGTGCCGCCGAATCGGACATGAACCGGGCACAGTGGCGCGCCGTCGTGGAATGG
>JANQRQ010000246.1 GCA_028284485.1 Planctomycetaceae bacterium
TGAGAGCTTTCGCTCCTGTCGCAACCAACACTCGCTCGTTGCAGCAGGATACGATTGGAGTCGTGAGGAGAGACTGAGGGGTGGCGATCGTAGGCGGGAGAATTCCCAATCAACAAGAGGGATTGCCTTCTGGCGACCGGCAGGCGCTTGACTCCGGCAGATTTCGACCGGAAGATTTGTGTAGGGATTGATGTCCTTTCTTTTCGTCCCTGTGATTCATCTCCGCGTTCTCCCGACTTCCCTTTTCACGCGGAATTATTCTGGCTGGTTGCGAACAGTCCAATCGGGCTGTAAAACTTTGCCATCCGGCAGTTTGGGGCGTTATGCGCCTTCAACGGTCCATGCGGGATGGCGGCTCACATCTTGGGAACGAAAGTTTCCCTCACAATCGAGTTCAGTTTTCCTCTGCAGAGAGTGTCTTTATGTCTGGCGATTGGCTTCAACAGTTCATTGACAACGGCACGATCAGCGAAGATCAGCTTCGAGAAGCGGAGGGAATCGCCCGCAGCATGGGCACAACGGTTGAAAAGGCACTCGTCCAGCAGGGGTACATCGATGAGGCTTCGCTGGCACGGGCCAAGGCTGCTCAGTTCGGATTTGACTACGTCGATCTGGAAGAGATGGATATCCCGCAGGCGATCATTGAGTTGGTCCCTGAGTCTGTTGCCCGTGAAAACATCGTCATTCCGGTGGGGTCAGACGGTGAGAAGTTGAAGGTGGCCGTCGAAGACCCGATGAACTTCGAGGTTGTCGAGAAGCTGAGGTTCATCCTGAACCGCGACGTTGACATGGTGATGGCCTCGAAAGAAGCCATTTTGACGACCATCAACCGCTCTTACGGCCAGTCTGAGACAGAATCCGTCGACTCGATGCTGATGGAGTTCACCGAGACGGCCATTGACTTTACGGAGACGGAGCTCAAAGAAGCGACGGCTGCAGCGGAAGATGACGAGAGCTCGCCCATCGTCCGGCTGGTGAACTTGATCATCAGTGAAGCGATTAACATGCGGACGAGCGATATTCACGTCGAACCGTTTGAGGATCGTGTCCGGATTCGTTACAGAATCGACGGTGTGTTGATCGAGCGTGACTCGCCCCCTCGTCGACTGCTTGGAGCCATGACGAGTCGCCTTAAGGTCATGGGAAATATCGACATCGCCGAAAAGCGGCGCCCGCAGGACGGGCGAATCAAGACCCGGGCAGGTGGCCGTGAGTTCGACCTCCGTGTGAGCGTTTTGCCCACGAACCACGGCCAGGCGATCGTCCTGCGAATTCTGGATCGCGATAATATTAAGGTCGGTATCCGGAATCTGGGCTTCAGTGAAGAGAACTACCGCAAGTTCCAGCAGATCATCCGTCGCCCGAACGGCATCTTTCTGGTGACGGGACCGACCGGCTCCGGAAAGACGACCACTCTGTATTCCGCACTCGGGGAATTGAATCGCCCCGACCGCAAGATCATCACCGCCGAAGATCCGGTTGAGTACTACCTGCCGGGCATCAACCAGGTGGAGGTGAAGTCGAAAATCGGACTCAACTTTGCCCGCATCGTTAGGGCCATGCTGCGACAAGCACCCAACGTCATTCTGGTCGGCGAGATCCGCGATACGGAGACGGCTGACATGGCTATCCAGGCTTCTTTGACTGGACACTTGGTTTTCAGTACGCTTCATACGAACGATGCGCCCAGTTCTATTACACGTCTGGTCGATATGGGTGTACAGTCATTTCTGGTCGCCTCAACCGTCATGGCGATCATGGCGCAACGATTAGTCAGGCGAGTTTGCGAGAAATGTCAGCAGCCTTATAAGCCCGACGCAAGCGAATTGCAGCACTTTGAAATCTCCGCCGAGAAGGCCGCCACTGGCAAATTCGTCAAGGGACGCGGCTGCAACGATTGCAACCAAGGCGGTTTTCGGGGGCGCATGGCTGTCTTCGAATTGATGACCATGAATGCCACGTTAAGAGAGATGACATTCCGGAACGAACCGACCCAAAACCTCCGCCGCCAAGCCAGGCTGACCGGCATGAGAACACTCGTCGATGATGCGACAGATAAAGCGTTAGATGGCGTTACCACATTGACAGAAGTTCACCGATTAATGAAGGGCGGTCACTAAGAGAAAAACTGAGACGGGAGCCAACGCCGAAGAGACTTCGCCGATCACTTGGTCGACAACCGGTGGTGCTCCACGACAAGAATCGAAGCCATTTCTACTGCCAATTGATTCTGGGATCGCAACGACACCTGACAGCTCTTACGAGTGGTGAAAACTGATACCCAATAAACAGCCAACATTGAGCGAACACGACGACCCGACGCTGTCGACAAGATGAGCGGACTTGATGGGTCCAGAACACTTGCAGAAAGGAAAACCCGACTGATCGCGAATACATCATCCGACAAGAGAATTCGCGAAATTCTTGAGCGATTGAGAATCGGGCCGAATAATGGGTCAGCTTCTCAGACTCCAACTCGCTGAAGAATCTCATAAGCCAGAGACAATTTGAACGCGTCATACAGACGATTAGCAGCTTCAAACACGTCAAAACCGTCGGCTTTCGAATATCTTGTGAATCGCGATCGCAGGGAAGGACAAGAAGGCGACCGGAATGTTCGGTGGCGCAAAACATTGATTTAACGGTCAGGATTGACCACTGAACGTACGAGCCGGTTCATTCTTGCTGAATCGCGAATTTGCGGAGAAATGTTGAATGCCGACTGTTCAAATTGACAAGCTGCTTGAAACAGTTGTCAAAGAAAAATGTAGCGACTTGCACATTGTGTTCGGCCAACCTCCTGTCGTTCGGTTGGGCGGCCGGATGGTACGACTCGAAACCAAAACGCTGGATGCGGAAGACTGCGTGGCGCTGATGAAAAGCATCACGCCCGAACGCAACCAGCAGGAACTTCAAGAGATCGGAGGGACCGACTTTGGATTCGCATTTGGTTCGAAAGCCCGATTCCGCGTGGCTGTATTTAAGCAACGCGGAAAGATCAGCATGGTGCTGCGGCGAATCCCCAACGAATTTCTTACGTTTGAGCAACTGGGGCTCCCCTCGGTTATTCGCGATTTGATCACGCGTCCTCGAGGCTTGTTCTTGGTGACCGGTCCCACAGGGAGCGGTAAAACTACCAGCCTCGCCAGCATGATCAACTTCATGAACGACAACGTCGATCATCACATCATCACGCTGGAAGACCCAATTGAGTATTACCACGATCATAAGAAATGCACGATTAACCAACGAGAAATCGGCGTCGACGTCCCCACGTTTCCCGAGGCTCTTAAACGAGCCTTGCGTATGGACCCCGACGTTATCCTCGTCGGCGAAATGCGTGACCTCGAAACGATCGAAGCAGCGATTACAGCGGCCGAAACCGGTCACATCGTTTTCGGCACATTGCATACAACCGGGGCTCAGGGAACGGTCGACCGAATCATCGACGTCTTTCCGACCAACCAGCAAGAACAGATTCGTACGCAGCTGTCGACAGCAATCATCGGCGTGCTTAGTCAGGCGCTTTTACCGAAAAAACCGAAAGGCCTCGTCGCAGCCTACGAGCTGCTGGTGGTCACTCCGGCTATCGCCAACCTGATTCGCGAAGGAAAATCGTATCGAATTAATTCGTCGATCCAAACTGGTAAAAAATACGGAATGCAACTTCTCGACGATGCGTTGTTTAACCTTTGGAAAAGCGGAATGTGTGAGGAACCGGAAGTCGTTGTCCGAGCGGTCAATCCCGGTGAATTACAGGCCAAGATTAATCAGGCCAAACGGGGGCTCCTTGGGGACGATGACGACGACTCGATGGAAGCCGAAGATTTCTAATCCGATGGCCAATTCATTCGTTGTTTGACCACTTAAGGATGGCTTAAGGATGGCGAATTCGTAAAACTTGGCAAAACCAGCCCTCACAAGGAAAGACTTACAGCAGGAGGTTCCTGAACAACACAAACCGGTTAACGGTAGCCGGCATGTTTCCGGCGTGACCACAGGAATGAATTAGCATGGCGTCAAGACGATTGGGACAAGTACTGGTTGACCTTGGTCATATCGACGAAGATCAGCTCTGGGACATTCTGGAAGAACAGAAGCAGAGTCCCGGCGAGGTCATCGGGCAGGTTGCCATTCGCATGGGGCACGTGACGGCCGATCAAGTCACTCAAGCGTTGGCCGAGCAATGGGGCATGCCGGTTATCGATCTGGGCGACACAACGATCACCGCAGCGGCGTTGGAACTTGTGCCCGAAACGATGGCCGATATTTACAAAATCATTCCAGTCTCATTGCAAGACGGTGTGCTCACGGTGGCGATGGCCGATCCGAACAATGTCGCCGCACTCGACGACCTGCGGAACTTCCTCGGTTACGACGTACGTGGTGCCGTTTCCAACGAAAAAGACGTCGAAGAAGCCATTCGCAATTACTACGCCGAAAAGGGCGACAGCATCGAGGACATTATCTCCGGCCTCGACGAAGTCGGAGCGGAATCCTCAGTCGGCGAAAACGCGTTTGTGCTCGGCGGTGACGACGAAGAGGCGGCCGATTCCGCCCCCATTCGCCGGTTGCTCAACATGGTGATGCTCGATGCCATCCGCAAGCAGGCCAGCGATATTCACCTCGAGCCGTTTGAAGATGAATTCAAAATTCGTGTCCGGGCCGATGGCGTGTTGTTCGAAATGGTACCGCCTCCGCGACACCTCGCCAATGCCATCGTGACTCGCGTCAAAGTGATGGCGAATCTCGATATTGCCGAACGCCGCCTGCCGCAGGACGGCCGCATCGAACTGAATGTCGCGGGAGCACCGGTCGACTTGCGAGTCAGCGTGCTGCCGACCATGTTCGGCGAAGCAGTCGTCATGCGGATCCTCGACCGTACGGTTGTTTCTCTCGATCTCAACAAGATCGGGATGGACGCCAACACCATGACGCAGTTCCGTGGCGTCATGCATCGGCCTAACGGCATTGTTTTGGTCACCGGACCGACGGGAAGTGGCAAAACCACGACCTTGTATTCGGCCCTCTCCGAACTCAATTCCATCGAAACCAAAATCATCACCACCGAAGACCCGATTGAATACGATATCGAGGGCTTGGTGCAGGTGCCCGTGAATCCCGATATTCAAGTCACGTTTGCCAACGTGTTACGGGCCATTCTCCGGCACGATCCCGATCAAATCCTGGTCGGCGAAATCCGTGACTACGAAACCGCAGAAATCGCCGTTCAAAGTGCGCTGACAGGGCACTTGGTGTTCAGCACGCTTCACACCAACGATGCCCCCTCGTCCATTACCCGTTTGCGCGACATGGGTGTGCCACCGTTTCTTATTACCGCATGCGTCGAAGCCATTCTCGCACAGCGGCTCGTGCGACGCATTTGCTCCGAATGCCAAACCGAGTTTCGGCCCAGCCAGGAACTTCTGCTGGAACTGCAACTCCCGATTGATGTCGCGAAGAAAAACCGTTTCTACTATGGGAAGGGCTGCGATCGCTGCAACAACACCGGTTACAAGGGTCGCGTCGGTTTGTACGAGTTATTGATTGTGACCGACGAAATCCGCGACTTGGTTTCGGCTGGCGCGTCCGACGATGAAATGCGAACGCTGGCTCGAAGCCAGGGAATGACGACTCTGCGTGAAGCCGGCTTGAAATTGATATTCGACGGTGTCACCACGATCGACGAGGTCGTTCGCGAAACCGTTATCGATGACGTCTTTTAAGAATAGAATTCAATTTAGAAACAACTTCAATTTCCGATTGAAAACCGAAGCTGGTTTTCGCAAAACTCAATCGAAACGAGTTCACCGACAGACAAACAACTTTTCAGGAAGTAACGATCGGTTTCGATCGCCATATTTCTTAGCGGAGCGCTGCCATGCCAACATATCAATACGAGGCCATGGACAATACCGGGTTGGAGATCAAAGATACGATCGACGCCCCCAGCGAGGCCGATGCCCAGGCCAAGATTAAGGACAAGGGATTCTTTGTCACGAAAATCTCCGAACAGGGCCGTCAGAAAAAAGGTGGCAAAGCCGCCGCCAAGAAGACCGCCAAGAAGAAAAAACGTGGCTTCAGCATCGGCAAAGTTCGACCGAAACAGTTGTGTACGTTCACGCGGCAGCTCTCCACATTGCAGGATGCCGGACTGCCGATTTTGCGTAGCCTGCGGATTCTCGAAGGCCAATCAAAACCGGGTCCGCTGAAGAACTCCCTCGACGGTGTCATCGAAGATATCGAAGGGGGCAGCACCCTCTCCGAGGCGATGTCGAAGCAACCCAAAGCGTTCGACAATCTGTACGTCAACATGGTCAAAGCGGGTGAAGCGGGCGGTGCCCTCGAAGTCATTCTGCAGCGACTTGCCGAATTCAAAGAACGCTCGCAAAGCCTCAAACGAAAAGTTCAAGGAGCCATGATTTACCCGGCGGCGGTTATCACCGTCGCAGTCGGTATCGTCGGCTTCATCATGGTTTACATTATTCCGAAGTTCAAAGCGATCTTCGAAGGCTTTGGCATGGAATTGCCACAAATGACCGTCTTACTCATCAGTTGCAGCGACGCGGTTGCCGAGTACTGGTACCTCGGACCGGCGTTTCCGTTTGCTGCCTGGTTATTCGTCAAGTTGGTCAAAAAGAACAAATACGGAAGGCTGATACTCGACTGGATGTTTCTCAAAGTGCCCCTTTTGGGCAAGATCCTCAGAAAATCAATTGTGGCGAGGACAATGCGCACCTTGGGAACGCTCATCGCGTCCGGGGTGCCGATTCTCGAAGCGCTGCAAATTGCGCGCGACACATCCAACAATGCCATTTTCGAACGTGCCTTCGAAAAGATTTCCGCGGCCATTCGCGAAGGGGAAGCGATCGCGATTCCGCTCAAAGAGGCCCGCATCGTCGAAGACCTGGTCGTCAACATGGTCGATGTCGGCGAGGAAACCGGTGCGCTCGATAACATGATGTATAAAGTAGCCGACGTGTACGACGAAGAAGTCGCCGTCCTCGTTGATGGTTTGATCAGCATGCTCGAACCCTTGATGGTCGTCGTCCTTGGTCTCATCGTCGGATTCATTGTGATTGCTTTGTTCATGCCGTTGATTCAATTGCTCAACGACCTGTCTTGATTCGGGTCGACGAGTCAAACCAACATGCGGGCCGGAACCAAATAGGAACACTGTGACGAAACGCATCCGGAGTTTATCGAACTATCGGGCGTCGTCCACAGGTCGGTTCGGCCCGACAGTGGACAGCGCAACGCACATCCTGGCGAGTCCCCATCGCCACCCGAAGGCCTGCGCCTCCGTTTTTCACAAGACTCCCAGCAGAGGGTGATTTAGCCATGAAAATTCAACAAAAACCTTCGCCTGTCGTCACGAAAAGATCCGGCTTCACGTTGATCGAAATCATGATTGTGATTGTCATCATCACAATTCTGATCGGCCTGTTGGTTCCGGTCATTGCCAGCGTCCGGCAGAACGTCCGCAACACGGCCGTTCGCACCGAAATCAGCGGCCTGGAGGCCAGCATCACCACATTCAAAGTGACCTACGGCATGGAACCCCCCAGTTTAATCACGGTGCACGAAGTTCCGGCCGGCTGGGGCACGCAAGGTTCCCTCACCAGTCGCGCGCTGATCCGCCGAATGTGGCCCCAATTCAACTTCAATGTTCAGCGCGACTTAAACGGCGACGGACAGGCGACTTCCGATCCCGATGGAGACGGGAATCCGGGCGTTACCTTAAACGGTGCCGAATGCCTCGTCTTTTTCCTGGGGGGAATCTTCGACCCGAATCTCAATGCGCACACCGGTTTCGCCAAAAACCCTGCCAACCCCTTTTCCACCGGCGGGAATCGCGAAGGACCATTCTTTAATGATTTCGGCACGCGGCTCGTCGACCAAAACGCCAATGGATTTTTCGAGTTCGTCGATGGGCTCCCCTCGCAGCAATATCCCTATTTGTACCTCAGTAGTTACGAAGGCCGCGGTTATAGCCCCAACGACGAACAGGCACTGTTGTCGGTCATGGGACCAGGACAACAAACCGCGTTCCGGGCCTATCGGCAACTCGGCGAAGACCTTGACGGTAATAACGTTCTCGACCCCGGCGAAGACGCCAACGGCAACGGCCAGTTAACACAAGCGCCGTTTAATCCGAAGAAGTTTCAAATCATCTCCCCCGGCGTCGACCAGGCTTACGGACAAGGAGGAACGTTCGATCCCGACCAGACCACGCTGTTTCTCTCCGGCGCTCGAGCGGCCGAAGCGGACAACATTACCAATATCGTCGGCCGAGCCAGACTCGGCGGCTAATGAAAGCTACTAGGAGCCGATTTATCGTTTCGCAATGAAGATCTATCGCTTCGCAATTCAATCGACAGATAGGAATTTCTGTCCCACTGAACAAGAATGGCAACCCGACACGTCAGCGAGGGAACAAAAAAACAAGAAAGTCATTTATCGCTTCGCTTTGACTGAAACAGAAGTAACAACACTCGCTCATGCCCACCCTGCTGACGCGATGTGGGCATGGCACCCGATAAAAAAAGCTTCATTGCACCACTGAGGCACGGTGAACACTGAGAAGAGGAATCAATAGGAAGTTGAACAACGCAGGGTGCCACTGCTGGCTTGTCCAGCAGTGCAACAATCACAAACCAGCCCCGTTGACAACTGAAGAATAGAAACAGACCCCTCACCCGGCCCTAACGGGCCGACCTCTCCCAGAGGGAGAGGTCACTAAGGATGAAAATAAACTTTGGTAACCCGACGCGTCAGCGAGGTAAGAAATCGGTAACCCGACGCGTCAGCGAGGGACAAAACCGAAAACTGATTCAAACGGAACACTTGTCTTCCCAGGGAGTACTGAAATGAGTTTGGCGACACGAAATCTCAGGCACGTCTGCCGTCGGCAGCACGCGGGGACGAAGCGCCGGTTCACACTCCCGCGGCGCGGCTTTACTTTGCTCGAACTGCTCGGCGTCATCGCCATTATCACCCTGCTGATGACCCTCTCGGTCATTACGGTCGGCAACCTGCTCGACAATGCCCGGGCCAAAGCGACCAACGCCACAATCATGAAAATTGACGGTTTGCTGCAGGACCGCTTGGAAGCCTTCGATCGCGCCCTCGATAAGGAAGTCACCACCACCAAAATTCGCCGCATCAAGCTCGGTAGCACACGATTGGGTGGTGAAAACGGAATCGTCATGCCGCAAACAGGCCTGCGCGGCTATTTCGCAGCGAACAATGTTCCCATTCGCGACTTTGACCTCAACAAACTGTCCGAACTCCTGCTCCGCAAAGAGTTGTTCCGTACCGCCTTTATCGAGCCCGATACCGACGGCAACGGAGTCCTGGACCATCGCGAAAACTCGCAGTTTCCGTACGACAATTCCAAACACGACCCTGCCACCGCGGGGGCCGAGTTGCTGTACCACATCATCACGCAAGGATCGATCTTCGGCAGCCCTCCCGATTCCGGCATTGATTTCTCCGCCGAGGAAGTCGCCGATACCGATGGCGACGGGCTGCCGGAATTCGTCGATAGCTGGGGCAAACCGTTGCGTTACTATCCATGGCCAACTCGGGCGATCAAGCCGGCGACCATGAGTTTTCCTCAAGGCGGGTTTACCGTCGGACCAAACCGCCTGCTGGCATCGCTGTTATTCGGCGGACTGCCGGCCGGTAGCGGTGGGCCGGACGGCCAACCCGGATTCGCCGGCGTCGACGACGACAACAACAGCGTCGCCGATGACGAAACAGAATTCGGCTGGCCCGGCTCTGACGACCCCGACGATCTGAACGCCGATCCCGACGACGCCGTCGGAGTGATGGTCAACCTGATCAATCTGTCGAATGCCGGCTTCGACGTCGAACTGATGTATCACACGCCGAACACCTATTCCCTGCCGCTGATTGTCTCGGCTGGGCCGGACGGCGTGCTCGGATTATACGAACCTTCCGATCGAACCAATTACGGACACTTGGCCCAGCCAAACGATGATGGCAAACCGGAAGATGGCAACGGGAACATTCTGCTGGGCGACAGTGCTTTAAACGACAATATTACCAATCGTCAACAATAGCGGGCCGGAGGAGGCTGATATGCAAGTCATAAGACCGCACCACAAACGGTCGCGGTTCGATCGGCTGCCACCGCCGCCGGGTTTCACCTTGGTGGAAATGCTGGTGGTCGTGTCGCTGTTGTTGATCATCACATTGATGACGATCGGCGCAGTCAACTTCACGATGAATGCCGAGCGCATTCGGACCGCCGCCAGACAGATGCAGTCCTTTATGGAGGGTGCCCGCAGCCGCGCGATTTATGCCCGCGAAAACCGCGGCGTGCGGTTCATCCTCGACCCGAACGAAAATGTCCTCGATGGCCGCAAACGGACCGTCACCAGCATGGTCTACATTGGGCCCACCGAACCGTGGACCGAAGGCCGCATCATCATGATGAAGGA
>JANQRQ010000298.1 GCA_028284485.1 Planctomycetaceae bacterium
CTGAACGTCACTTGACCCACCGCCAAAGGCACGACGCTGAAATCGTCGAACAATTCCTGCAGAAACGGCAGGTGGACTTCCAGGCTGTGCTCCCGCACATGAGCCTCGTCCATGAGCGCGACCTGGGGCAACTGCAATAGCTCCGCAACGGCTTCGACATCAACGGGAATGTCGCCCAGCGGAGTCACAAACGATTCGGCACTGCTGGCCGCCAATCCTGGCACGCGCACAAAATGAGCCGGGCCTAATAGAACAATGCGGTGCACTTTATCCCGTAGCCCGCGTAACCGCGCATACGCGCTGGCTGCAATGGGTCCGGAGTAGACATACCCGGCATGCGGTACAATAATTGCCTTAGGAGCGTGTTCGACATCGCCGTCGCTCTTAACGGATTCCGCTCGACGCCTGTCGTCAGCATCGTCGAGAAACTCTCGGACTGTCGACCGGAGTTCCTCCGAATCAGCAGGATAAAACGTTCCCGCGACAGCGGCTTGTCGAGTGCTTGTCATTCCGGCTCCTAATATTCAATCCTACCCCCTCGAATTGCCAGTCGTCAAAGCACTTTTTGACCCGGCCAGCGGAAAGTCCCCGATGGCCCCAACCATATCGCTACCGCCAACAAGCGGGCCGAAACCGTGATTAACTCCACCGTACCGACCAAGTACTGGCACAAGTTGGAAGACGGGCGCATTCAGTGTGATCTCTGCCCGCGATTCTGCAAGCTGCACGAAGGGCAACGCGGTTTTTGTTTTGTCCGTGCTTGCGAAAACGACCAGGTTGTTCTCACGACCTACGGCCGGTCGAGTGGATACTGCATCGACCCCATCGAAAAGAAGCCTCTCAACCACTTCTATCCGGGGACACCGGTCTTGTCGTTCGGAACGGCGGGTTGCAATCTCGGCTGCAAGTTTTGTCAAAACTGGGACATCAGCAAATCCCGCGAGATCGACACGTTGGCCGACCAGGCACCACCGGAAACGATCGCCAAAGCGGCCCGCCAGCTCGGCTGCCAAAGTGTCGCGTTCACCTACAATGACCCCGTGATTTTTATGGAGTACGCCATCGACGTGGCACACGCCTGTCACGAAGTCGGTGTGAAAACGGTGGCGGTCACCGCCGGCGAAATTTGCCCGGAACCGCGGCTGGAATTTTTCGACGTCATCGATGCCGCCAACGTCGATCTCAAGGCATTCACCGAGCGATTCTACCGGGAGATTTGCGCGGGCGATTTGCAGCCCGTTCTCGATACGTTGGTTTATCTCAAGCAGGAAACGAACGTCTGGTTCGAACTTACGACGCTGCTCATTCCCGGTGAAAACGACTCGGACGAGGAACTTCAGGAGATGACACAGTGGGTCGTCGAAAACCTCGGCCCCGACGTCCCGATGCACTTCACCGCCTTTCATCCCGACTTTCGCATGCTCGACAAACCGAACACACCGCCGGAGACTCTCACGCGGGCAAGAAACATCGCCATGCAGAACGGCATCCGCTATGCGTACACCGGTAACGTGCATGATGCCGACGGCGGAAGCACGTACTGCCACGAATGCGGCCAACGATTGATCGGACGAGACTGGTACGTGCTCAGCGATTATTGGAATCTAACTGACGACGGGCACTGCGTCTTTTGCGGCACACCATGTGCCGGCAGATTCCACGGATTGCCGGGTCGTTGGGGCGCTCGGCGTCAGCCGGTTCGCCTGAAGGACTTTGTCGAGTCGTCGAATTAGGCAATCGGCGAACAGACGCAGATTTCCGGCACTGTCGATGCAAACTGTGCGGCCGGAGCAGAATCATTGCCGGCTCGAAAAATCGCATCGGCCCCTCTTGCCCGTCCGAATTCAAGTCCGTATTCTATGGTCGGTCGCGGGGAGCCAACTCGTTTCAGCTGATCGCGGCCAATACAAATAGGCCCAAGTGGCGGAATTGGCAGACGCGCTAGGTTCAGGACCTAGTGGGGGTTAACCCCGTGGAGGTTCGAGTCCTCTCTTGGGCACTAAAGACATAAAAGGACTTGGAGCAATTGCTCCAAGTCCTTTTTTGATTGGTTATCAACTCATTCGCAGATTCTCCTTCCACATACGCTGCATGAGCAGATTGCGGCCATCGTTGCTATCGAATCACTAGGTACGTCCGATGCCGCCAGTCAAATTACTTAAGCCCGAATCAACGCGGCACTTGCGCGCATCACCTCCAAAAGGCCCCTTGACACGTGGGCTCAATCTGTAATATATCGCGTCCCCTCTCTCCACTTCTGCTTGCAATTCCCAGTTCTCAACACCGATACAGATGCGCATTGCCTCTGTTTTTTTCGTCTGCTTGAGCAGCGTCATGCTGCAATGCGCCGCCCTGCGCGCAGAGACCCCGCCCGAGGTCTTGATGGCGGGACACACCACCCCGGTGGTGGAACCGGTTTGGCAACCACCCGAGCCCCAGGAGAATTCGACCCAGTTTCGCGCAAACTCCGAGGAATCAATTCCTCTTCTCGTCGGATTCGAGGATGGTGTGTCGTTTCATACGCCCGATGAAGTATTCGCGTTGCGCATACGTCTGATGGAGCAGACCGATTTCAAACTGTTTATTCCGCGCAATCAGCAGCCCGCCCGGCCAGGTGTCTACATCCCGCGCTTTCGAATCTATTTCGAAGGAAACATCAGCAAGAGCTTCGAATACGAGATGTCGCTACAACGCAGCATCGAGGGGCAATTTGATCTGCTCGATGCGAATATTGACTTTCGCCCATCCGAAGAATTTCAAATCCGAATCGGCCGCTTTCTCGTCCCATACAGTTACGACTGGTACGACCATCTCGAACAGTTCTTTATCACTCCCGAGCGCGGTCTTTATCCCCTCAACTTTGGACTCTCGCGTGAAGCCGGCATCATGTTTTGGGGCGAACTCAACGAGGACGCCTTGCAATATGCCATTGGTTGGTTCTCGGGGCAGATCGCAGGCCTCGCCGACACAAATACAACGCAGGATTTCGTGGCTTATCTCAACGTTCGGCCATTTGCTGAGTCACGGAACCATGAAGTGAGATATATCAACGTTGGAGTCTCGGGAGCGATCGGCGACCAGGCATTCCCCGGCGAAGCGCTTCCCATGCGAACGTCGATTCAATCTTCCGAAAACGATGAGGCGGCACAAGCCGCGTCGGCGATTTTCCTCGAATTTGAAGAAGGTGTGGAAGTGCTGGGCACTCGTGATCAAGGAGCCATTCACGCCGCCTGGTACATCCGTGGACTGTCCCTCGAATCTGAATATGAAGTGGGCCGATTCGGCTTCCGCAATCATGAACACGAATCTGGCGAAGTGACGGTCTATGGTTACCAGATTGCCGTGGCTTATTTTATCACAGGCGAAGAGGTGACGGAGCGAACCGTCGTGATCCCACTGCGTCCCTTCGATCCCGCTTCCGGCTGTCATGGTATCGGGGCCATCGAACCATTCGTTCGCTTCAGCCATCTCAGCCTCGGCGAAGAAATCTTCGAAAGCGATCTCGCTAACCCTGATGATTGGACTCGCACGGCGTCGACAATCGACATGGGCTGGAACTGGTACCCGAACCGTTACATCAAGTTCTATTTCGACTGGCAGATCTCGCTGTTTGATACGCCGGTGCTGATCAATGCCGACACCGGGGAGCGCCGCAAGAACAATCATTTGTTCTGGCTACGCGGGCAGGTCTACTATTGAGCGATTGCGGATGCTGGCGCATCTCTACAAACTCGCCAATGCTTCGCTGGCTTGCTGCACCGCGACGTTATCTTCCATTTGAGTGCCGTGCAGCACGAAGACCGAAGCGGCAAGGTAATTCGGTCGCCAGCGGGGGCTCAGGTTGCGGTAGTTCTCAAGAGCAGCGACGGGAAACTTGAGGTTGTGCGCATCGATGCTGCACTTCCAACACAAGAGTTGGCGTGCTCTCCGCAAGAACGCTTGATCGGAATGTTTTTTCGCCATCGCATATGTCAATTCTAGAGCTTTGTCCTGCCCGGAACGATCGCGAAACTGATGTTGTGATCGCCGCGGCGGGAGCAGCGAGAAGATCTCATCCACGGCGTCTTCAACTGTGTCAGGACATTCGGTCTCGGCAATCTCGGTAATCTTGAAGTCATTGAGATGGCCGCCCGCACGCGGAACTGCCACGAAAGTGCACGCCATAGCAACGGCCTGCAACAACGTGAATAGCCGTGTCTCGGGATCGGTACTAATGCGATACATAAAATGCATTGCATTCGCCGATGTGATCGAGTGCCTGGCCCGTCCATTTGTTAGCAGTCCGCCCCATTTGAATCTCGCCGAGATTTCATTGGTGGTTAGGAACACAGCGTCCCAAATTGTCCCCGCCGAGAATTTTCCGTCTCGGAGTTGCTGGTAGACCGCGCCGCAGGCGTCGGCAGCGTCGCCTTCGCGGAACATCGAATGCAGCTCGATCACTGCACCGTCATCGCTGCGATGACTCATCCAATCGCCGTGAAGCTTCGCATGTTGGGCAGCCCGCCGTGCGTTGACCAGATGCAAATCGCCTCTCGGCCGATTCTTGGTTGACGAACATTGCCGCGCACTATCATGAAGAATTTGTTCGGCAGATTGCCACCCCACACCTTCCATGCTGCGCCAACTATTAGCGACCTTGATTGCCGTATGGCCGATCGAACCCAACACTCGCGATCCGGCAGCGTGTGACCACAATCGTTGCATTGCCATTTTGGGGCCTGCACTTCGGGCGATCGCAATAATGGCGGCGACCGCCTTATCCTGATCCAATTCCCTAACAGCCTCTTCAAATACCGCTGCAGCCTTCGCAGGTTTCGGAAGCTGAGCATCCGCTAGATTCACGCTCCGAGCGTCGCTGGACTTGGCTTTGATGAGATCGATGTGCCAAAACAGCGGCAACCAACGATCGGCGCCCGTAACTCTCGAACTGATTTCCGCAACGGAATGATGCACAAGAATATTGTGTCCGCTCGAAACTCGTGTCGCCGAACGCAACAAGGCTGCAAGTAGATCGTCGTGTTTCAATCCCTGACGGATTCGATCGGCGACGACGCCTGCCACTTTGTCGCGTGGAGTCGATTCAATCAGACGCGCCGTCGATTCCGCGTCGACAGGTGAAAACTTCGAGGATTGGCGTTGTGCACGTGCGACTTGGATATCGGGCAAATTCGTCATGCCCCCGAGCGCCGCGAGTGTCGTGGCCGATTGCTTGAGAAACCTGCGGCGATTCGATGTTGCGCCCATGCGGTCGGCTCCTTACGAATTGTCGTTTACCGGGTCCATCGTGATTTCCCACAACTCAACAATTCCGCGGCTACCAAACGTGGCCACGACGTTTCCGATTGGCGAAATCGCCAGTCCATTAACTGACTCTTCAGCGCCACGTTCAGACGCTAGCAAGTCGCCATTCGTAACATCCCAAATTTGAATCTGCTCTTTCGTTGTCACGGAAATGACTCGGCCATCGTCCGCCGAAAAAACGGCTCCTGCGAATCCCACTTCGTCAGTCATCCCGGTGATCTTTAACAACTGCCGACCGTCCTTTACATCCCACACGCGAACTGTGTTGTCCCTGCCACTCGAAAGCAGCCTTTGGCTGTCGGATGAAAAGGCGACCGACGACACCGGCAGCTGGTCATCATGGTGCATGCGAAACTCATTCAATGGAATACGCATTCGGTCCTCGGGGAATCGTGTCTGCATGCCAAACTCGACTAACTCCCACAAGGCGACGATACCTGGTTTCTCACCAACGGAAATCAGAGTACCGTCCGGCGAGACGGCTAACGCCAATGGCTCTCGCGGATTGACGACTCTGGCACTGTAGGTCCACCATCCCTTCTCGACATCCACCAACTGAACTTGGTTCTGGCTAATGGGGCTTGGCGAACAAGTTACGAGATTCTGGCCGTCCGGCATGAAGGCAACACAACGAATCGGATCGTCGAACGGCTTTTTCACATGGAGTACTCTCGCCGGCTGTTCCAATTGCGTATGCCAGATTCGAACTGTGGTATCGGCGCTGGAAGAAGCAACCAGACTTCCGTTGGGCGAAAAGGCAACATCCAAAACAGTTTTGGTGTGCCCTTCGAACCGCTGCAAGAGTGATCCTGTTTTCCCATTGAAGAGTTGGACGAAACGATCGCCACAAGCCACAAGCGTTTGACCGTCCGGAGAGAATGCGACCGATCGCACGGCACCATCGTTTAGCACGAAACTTCGAAGATGCTTGATCTGCGGATCAATGATGGCGGCGGTTGCAGCCTCAGCATCGGTGTTCGTGTTCCTCTCCTCTGCCGTCGGATCGACTTCGCAACGTGCCGATGCTGACACGGTCGCCAGCCAAAGAACGCCACATAGCAGAAGTAGACGGTTCATCTGCACACTCCCCCTAAGAGGACCAAGCAATAAGAAAGACCCATCTATTCTAACGCCAGTTCGTTACAGATGTCGCGGATTCATTGATTGCCGTCGCCGCAATCATTGGTCGTCGGCCGAATGCTCTTTCAATTGCGATTCGAAGAACTGTTGCCACGCCGCGTCGATTCGCGGGCTTGTTGCGCGGTGCCCTTCATCGGTTGTGGCAAACTGCAGTCGATCGGGAATTCCCAGAAGCTCGTACACCTCGTGAGCCATGTTGAAGTATCCCCAGCTTTGCCGATCGTCGGAATGCGTTGCCGAATGTTTATCGATGCTGCACCCGATCAATAGCAACGATCGCGGCGCACAGAGTGCCATCAGCTCATGATGATTTCGTTCGAATCCCGGGCGCCCGGGATCAGCGTCGAGCAAGCTCCACACAGTACGGCGCAGTTCCGGAACCGGGTAGTCGTCGGTTTTGATGTCCGCAAACTTCCGTCTCCAATCGAGGTACCACGGATCGTGATAATTCGACGCCCCATGGATCGCCACATGCGGATCGACGGCGACGGTCGCTTGAATTTCCGGCGCAAAGGCCGCCACGTATAACGCCGTCTTGGCGCTCAATGAGAAACCGATAAACCCAATGCGTTTCGAATCCACCTCCGCGCGCGTCGAAAGGTACTCGACCTCACGCTGCACGTCGTGCACCATCTTTGCCATCGGCAGCCAATGCCCGAACCGCTGGTAGACCGCCTCGCTCACTTGGTTGCGAAAGCTGCGATCTTCGCGGTAATGGCGAATGAACGACCAACCGGTTAGCACGACATAGCCCCGACGGGCCAACCACGCACCCCACCAATCTTCCGGCTGCATATAGCTTGGTGAAGTCGACGTCCAGGCAATGACCGCTGGGAATGGTCCTTCCCCCTGCCCTTTGGGCAGCAGCAGTAGGTGATGCTGCAGGAAATCTTTCTCGAGTGGAATCCCAAGGTGGATGCGCGTGTACCCCTCGCGCTCTTGTGTGTCATAGACCACGACTTCGGTGATATCGCCGAACCAATTCCGGTCTTCTTCGTTTGGCTGAAGCTTCCCGAGAATCTTCGTCCAATGCCGAATTAACTCCGGTCGCCGCACACCATGCCATTCATTCGCAGTGGCAACGTGCTGCCCGTCGTCCTTGACCAAAGGGGAGATCAATTCGTATTCGTGTTGATCCTGAAACTCGGGCCGTCCCCAATTCGGTGGCGTGTGATAATTCCGACGCTGGTGCTCAGGCGGCAATTCGTCGGCCGCCGTGGACCCGATTGACATGCACACCCAAACAACAGCACATGCACTCGCCCCGAATCGCGTCGCAGTTTGTTGCCTACACAATCGCATTGCTATTGTTCCGCCGACTTATCGTCACACAGTTCGACCATGGCCGTCGCCAGTCCGTAACCGACTAATGAATAGATCTTCCCGCTTCCCAAATAGTGATACGGCGGTTGGCTCCCCATCTTCTCGAACTTTTTATGGGCTGCGTCGTCGGTCCATTTGCGTTTGATCCAATACTTGCTGACCAGTTCCTCGGCTTCATAGTCCCAATACGGTGTCGTCGAAACGAAAGAGACGGTCCCCGCGAAATCGGGATGTTCGGCTGCCCCCGCCTGCGCTTTGCGAATGTCTGCCATCCGCTGGTTCTTTTCGGCCGATGCTTCCCCGCCGACGCCCAATTCGCCAATCACGACCGGCAGGTCGGGCGCACCAAGGTCCTTCCGCAGATCCCCAATGAAGTTGATCATATTCGCTTCGTACTCGGCAACGCGTTCCTCTTTGACCATGTCGTTCCAACCTTGAAACCAGGCGAACCCGGCCAGTTCATATTCGCGACCCGCCAATTCAGGAAATTTCTCATCCAGGTTGTCCAGTACGTCGCGAGCGATTGCCAGCATCTTTTGGTAGTACTCGCCGAGTTCCCCGCCCGAACTGGGTGGGCGAAAATCGCCGGCCAGGCTCTTTCCCCCCCAGGCCGTTTTGATTAGGAGCACGGGATTCTCAAAGCGGTCGCCCACAATCTGCCCGAACATCAATTCCGGACCGATCTTCTCATCGTTGGCGCCGTAACCAACCGTCAGTTTGCCCTGTTTTAAGCCGCCCCGATCGCGCAGGTAATGAATCCAAACATCGTCGCGCACGGCCCAACTACCATCGCCGTGCTTGATCTTGCTCAAGAGATGTCCATAGGTCGGATCTTCACCGAGCCAGTCGATCGTTCGCAGCGCCGCATGCCCCTGCATGTTCGACTGACCGGCCAGAATGAACACCTTGACCGGCAGCTTGTCGTTTTGCGCGAAGCAGGCTCCCGATTCGATTAGCAGCACGAGCGTCACGGCAAACACATTTGCACGACAAGACATGAAATGATTCCTTGACCGAGAGGGCAGTATTTCGATTGCAGGGGGCGAGTCGGTAGTCGCACGGCTTCAAGGTACCGCGGTAATCGCGAGGAAGCAATACGCTCCCAAGGCAACGAAACTGGCAGCGGTCCAGCCATTCTTTCTACTCATTTTTCAATCGTCATTCCCGCGTAGGCGGGAATCCAGAACAACCAGACCGCTGCAAACAATCTGCGCCGTCCGACTCAAGTGAATGTCACGACTCGAGTAATCCCGTATGCCAATTGAACCGCTTGGACCAATCGATATATTCCGTTAGCAAATCTCTCGGAAACGACGGCACTGTCAAGCCTTCCTTCCACTGGCGTTTTTGGTAATCCGTAAATGCACGCTGAAGGTTCTGGGGAAAGCGAAACTTGCCATAGGCGTAGCATTCGTGGTTGAATTGATCAAAGGCCCAAAATGTGGCCCAAGCAGTATCCTGATTGTGAACCAGGCAAAGTAGATTCTCAAAATCGTCACGAATGTAGGGATCGGTTCGCAGATCTCTCCACGAATTCATGGCCATCCATCCGAAAACACCATAAAGGAGTGACAGCCGCTCGTGGAACTCTTTCATTTTCGCAGCCCGCTCCCGCAGCCATTCCCAGGTTACGCGTCTCGGCCAAATCTCGTGCAGTAAATGTTTGATCCAAAAATACATTTGTCCGGAATAGTCGACGTCTGGATCACAAAGATACTTATCAATCACATCGAGCGCAAAGCGGGCTCCCTCGGCGTTGAACTCCTCGAAGAATCGCGTAGCAGCCTGCTGGCACGCAATCAGCACTTGCTGTTCCGCCACACCGTAATGAATCTCTTTGTTTTGCAAACTGGATATTCGTCTAGTGTGGTCACTGGCCATTATGTTCGCGAATCATCTGTTTGCGTTCAAAACTTGGATCGTGCTAGAACAATCCGTAGTGAATTCACCGCCGTCATTCCCGCGACGGCGGGAATTCAGCACGTCTTAAGTCACGAAGTTTTGCAAGAGCCGGCCTGTTCCGCTTCGCGCCAAAGTAGTTCTTTCTTCCGTTCGAGCCCCCAACGATAACCGCCTAATCCGCCGTCGTTGCGCACTACGCGATGGCATGGAACGGCCACTGCCAACTTGTTGGCCGCACAAGCCGATGCCACTGCGCGAGCCGCTCTTGGTTGGCCCAGGCGGCGCGCCATTTCGGAATAGGTAGCGGTCCGGCCCGCAGGAATGTTGCGCAACGCTTCCCACACCCGTTTCTGAAACGCAGTCCCTTGAATGTCCAACGGCAGCGACAATCCTCTGCTCGGAACATCAACAAACTCGACAACGCGAGTCACCCAATCTTCAAACTCGTCTGATTCTTGCAATACCGCGTGCGGAAAACGATTCCGTAATCTCTGCAGTAACTCCGTTTCATCCTCGCCAAACTCCAACGCGCACAATCCCCGCTCCGTCGCCGCCACCAATAACAGTCCCAGCGATGTTGTCGCCACCGAAGCACAAATCGCAATCCCCGCTGCGCCGTCGCGATACTCGCTCGGCTTCATCCCCAAAACGGCATCCGACTCTTCATAAAAGCGGCTGCTGGTTCCATAGCCGGCTGAGTAAACCGCCTCGGTCACGCTCTTGTCCGATTGCAGTTGAGAGCGCACACGATTCGACCGGCACATCGCTGCATACGCTTTAGGAGTCACGCCAACCGCCTGCTTAAATAGTCGGTGAAGATGCGAAGGGCTGTACCCGACTGCCGACGCCAATTGGTTTAGCGACGGTTGTTCGACCGATTCTTCAATCAGCCGGCAAGCCGTCGAGATGGCTTCAGTCAACTCGGGTCGCGATTCATCAGAATCGGGGCGGCAACGTTTGCAGGGGCGGAAACCGGCAGCCCGGGCCTGTCCCGCGTCATCGTAAAAAATCACATTCTTTCGGTTTGGCAAGCGAGACGAACAACCAGGTCGGCAAAACACTCCGGTCGTCTTCACGGCGTAGATAAACAAATTCGCCGCGCTATCGTCACGCTGTCTGATCAGTAGCCAGCGCTGTTCCGCGTTGGTGGCTTCTTGAGACTCTTGTAATTCCATTGTCGCCATACCGACTCCCATGCCATTCGTCCGCTCGCACAAGGCCATGCCGAGTAGACGCGTTTTTGATCCCCTCGTCATTTTGATCTGCCTGCGTGCAGAATACACGCGTGAACGTTAAGTCGCTTCCCGTTTCTTGCGGTCTAATTCGAATTGCGAGGAACTTGCCATAGTCCGGACCAAGTCACCTGAAGTTGGGCGACTTCTTTCGCCGTCATTCCCGCGAAAGGGGGAAATCCATTGAGCGGCAGCACGCCACAGGGTGTGGGCCATTTCGACCGTCACTCCCATCGCCTGGAATCTCGATTCTGCACGAAAGGGTGAATTTCCCGCAATCAGACGCGCGGTCTACTCGTCTTTCTGAGGGGCAAATCGGTTTCGGTGAATCATCTTCTTGTTGCGGAACAGATCTTCGGGCTAGATTCATGGCACTATTCTATGCCCAAGGGGTGATCGGCATGGTATGATAAATTCGCAATTCAGAAGGGGACGCTTCGATGGTGCCCCGCCAATCCATATTCGCATTGTCATATTTCGTGTTGAGAGTTCTCTCCACGCGTGCGGCCTGATTCGTAACTTATAAGAGTGATCCGGCATTAATGATAAATCGCATCAACAAGGGTTCCACAACGGGATTAATCATCAACGTACTCGTCTCGGTAACCGTCCTGGGCGGAGCCGTGTATGGATTCATCGCGCTGGGTGAACGCGAGCAACCACAGCGCCGCAAAGGCAAAGTTGCATCCGGCGTGCCGGTGCTGACAGTTCCTGTTGCTGCGCACACGGGATCTGTCACAATTTCGGCCAACGGCCTGGTGGTCCCGTATCGTGAAATTCGCATGGCTGCCGAAGTTCGCGGACGGATTATCGAAATCTCTCCCAAGCTCCGCTCCGGTCGCTCGGTCGAAAAGGGAGAAACCTTACTCAAGCTCGACCCCACCGACTACCACTTGGAGGTGGAACGCTTACGGCAGCAACAGGCGCAAGTGCAGGCGGAAATCGCAGCGCTCGACACCCAGGTGCATAACACAAATCAATTGTTGGAATTAGCCAAGGGAGACCTGGAGTTACAACAAGCGGAACTGGCGCGGACCGAGGCCCTCGTCGAGAAGAGAGCCAGTTCCGAATCCGGTTTGGCAACGGTTCGGCGTGGCGTGCTGGTCTCGCAGAATGCCGTATTGCGATTAGAGAACGATTTGCGGTCGTTCGACGCTCAACACATTTTGCTCGATGAACGCCAAAAGTTGACCCAAGTTGAATTGCAGCGAGCACAGGTCGACGAACAACGAACCGTGCTAACCTCTCCGGTAACGGGCGTGATTGTACAATCGTCGGTCGAAGAGCAAAGCTACCTGCAAGCCGGCGAGACCTTTGCAGTGATCGAAGACAGCGCGGCCATGGAGGTTCGTTGTAGCTTGACCCCGGATGATATGTATTGGATTTGGAATAACGCCGCTTACCTCGAAGGAAGCGAGCAATCGACCGACGGTTTCGACAACTTTGCAGTGCCGCCAACTCCAGCGACCGTACGATTTCAAGTTGGCGAACGCCGCTATGAATGGCTCGGAACATTAACCCGCCAAGAGGGAATCGGCTTCGACGAGCGAACCCGTACCATTCCGTGTCGCGTTAGAGTCGACAATCCCGATCAAGTGCGGATTGTTGGCGCCGAAACTCCCGAATTGAGTGGCTACGACGGGCCACGCACTTTGATGCGCGGAATGTTTGTCACCGTGGAAATCGATTGTTCCCCCCACAAGGAACTGCTGCACATCCCCGAAGAAGCCGTCCGGCCCGGCAAGCGGGTCTGGCTGGCCTCCGACGGTAAGCTGCAAATCTGCCAGGTCGAAGTTGTCGGCCGACACGAAGACGCCGTCATTGTTGACCCGTCATTCACCGACGTGCATGCCGGCGACCAGTTGATCATTTCCCCCGTGCCAAATGTCCGCAATGGGATGCCCGTGCAAACCGGCCCACCGGGACAAGGCAAAAAGAAGAAGGGGGCCGGCGGAGGGGGGCAAGGACGTGGCGGTCGCGGCGGCGGACCCGGAGCGCCTGCTGGCGGGACTGGACCAAGCGGTGGTCGTGGAAAAAATGCGGGATCGGGCGGCGCCCCTGGGGGACCTCCTGAGGGCGGCAAGAAAAAGTCCCGACCGCCTTCCGCACAAATGAAACCTGCCAAGTCGCAGGATTCGGATCAAGTTGCAGAGGGGGAATCGTAGAAATGGAACGCTTACCGGTTTCCATGAGCGTCACTCCGATCGGTTTTTGGTATCAGGGGCGAACGCGGTATCTCTTTTCTTTAGTCCGAACGTACTTTGTCAAAAAGTCGGCCTTAAAAAAGGCCATTCGCGACGCAGAAACAATTGAGCAACGCGAGGCACTGCAGGCCGAACTACGCCAACTGAGAGCCGAATATCGGTCCGAGCGAAAAGGGCTGCGTTGGCTGCTCTTCTAGGTTGTCCCCCGCAAAGCCGTCTCGAAATGAACTGCAGCCAGCGGCAGTCGAAATCCTGCGACATGACGGGCCCGGCTGTGAATTTTGTAACCCGATTCTGCACTTTCGGCAGGCAAATCGGTCTCACGGTATTTGGGACCGAATGCCGATTCTTTCTCTCAGGCGAACCGTAGGCGTTTGATCGTGTCTTAACTTACGTCAATTGGGCCGATTCTCGACCGGAAGTCGCAGCGATTCGGCATGCCGATTGCACCCCTTCGCGAGCAGGGACCACGATAGGTCGAGGTTGGCCGAGCCGGCCTCACACGACACTTTGGTAGAAACCTTGAAAAGACTGGGAGAAAAATGTTCTCTGCGACCACGGAAATCACGGAAGAGATACTTAACGCCGTTCGTTCGGCTTCGGCAACGGCTTATTCGCCGGATGAGGCTGCTACGATTATCTTTAACGTCCTCGAGGAACAGGGCGTCGAGCCAAGCATGCTGACTCTTGAGGAATGGAAGCAGTTGCTGGTCCATGCCTTGCGGGCCTACCATCACAAGGATTTTCCGACCCCTTGTTGAGGATAATTACCCACCCGACATAAGCAGCCCTGCCTTTCTGGCGGGGCTGTTTTTTTTGGGTGAAAATGCCCATTAAGAATTCGGCAAGATTTGCCGGAATTGGCAGCATACATTCCCCCAAATCCGAATGTCGAAGCCACAAGTCAGTGTTGCGCCTTGTAAGTCACTGAAATCCGCGGCAACCGGTGGTATGCTGACTTGAGCAGCACCGTACTAGTAACGCACACCTGCACAGAACGAATTTGCGAATTGTCATTCTCAGGAGTCCCGCAGATGATGGTGAACTGCAAATCGACACAGCGCTTCTTCAACTGCAGCCGTCTGACTTTGTTCGTGACAGCGTTTTCGGGATTTGGCATGGTCGCTTGCGCAGCAGCAGAACCGACTCCCCTCCCGGAAGGAAGCTGGGGCGATCATGGATTTACTCAGTCGCAACGCGACCGCATCCATAGCGTTTTTCAACAGGGAATTGATCGCAAGGCCATCCCTGGCGGCGCGTTGTTGATTATCCACGAGGGCGAAGTCGTCTTACGCGAGGCGTTCGGAGTGGCCGACATCGAGACGAATCGGCCGTTCCGGGTTGATTCACCCTGTCGAATCGCGTCGCTGACGAAACCACATACCGCCACGATGTTGGTGTTGCTGTCGCAGCAGGGATTATTATCGCTGAATGAGCCTGTCGACACTTATCTTCCAGAATTCCAAGGCATCAAAGTCCGTGACGAAGGTCCTGCGAAGCATGCGCCAACGATCGCCGAGTGCCTGTCCCACACAGCCGGATTTCCGGGCAACAATGCTTTGAAGTCTGGTCGATTCTCAGTCGACTTCGACAACAGCCTGAAAGACACGATCGAAGATCTCGCGACTCAGGAATTGCTCGCGGCACCGGGCACACGATATGCCTATTCGCGGCTCGGTTTTATGACTGCCGCCCGCGTGGCCGAGGTCGTTACGAACAAGACTTTTCCCGACCTGATGCGCGAGGTTCTGCTGCTTCCTATCGGTGCGAACGATGCCACGTTTTTCCCCGCCGGTGAATTTGAAAGCCGCATGCCGGTTCCGTACGAGCGGACAAAGCAAGGGTTCAAATTGCGCGTCGGCGACCCATTGGGAAAGATCATCAATCCGGGAGGCAGTCTCATTTCGACGCTAGACGACGTGGCCCGATTGATGCTGCTACACCGCAACCGTGGTGAAGTCGGCGGGAAGAAACTCGTCTCAGCGGAAGACTTGACCCAGATGTATGTTCCGCAGCCGGGAACAACCGGTACCGGGTACGGCCTGGGATTTAACATCATGAAAAAACGCGAAGATGGAACGGCCAGCCGTATTCGTCATACCGGCGCGGCCGGCACGCTGGCCGTTTTGGACTTTGACAAGGATTTGATTTTCATTGTGCTGACGCAAGTTCCGCAGCAGCAGACACTCGGCTGGCGAAGCCAACTGGTTAAAGCCATCGACCAAGTTGTTTCGCAGTAATTGACTATATCTCGACCGGTTCGCAGCCGAAGTCGCACGATGATGCCAAGTTACGGGGTCCAAAGGGAAGCGACCAAATGCCAGTCGTCAATTAGTATACATTTGAATATTATGCACTCCGTTTCCTAAAGCTTGCACAACAAACGCGTGGTGCCGGACGCGACACGAAAAAGGCCGGAAACAAAGGGGAAAATCGGCCTGATTTCTGCGGGCGAAACACGTATCGAACTAAATCCCGGTTTGAACTACATTGGCCAGTGGTAGATTGTCTGCCGGTGAACATATTGGCTCGACCAACACCCGCCAATTTGACGGCAGGCATTCAGAAAATGTCGCGGCAATTGGCTTCCCTTTTTGCCCTCGACGTAGACGACTGATGCAAATCGTGTCCTGACACGCGGACTCCAAGGATGGAACTCGCATGACTGTTGAGCTGATGACGCAGGAAACTGAAACTCCTCCCCGCAGGCAACCAACACCGAGTGCCTCAGCACCAAGCCGCGAACCTTCGGTGCACGAAATTATTTCGGCCGCCCGCCCGGTGCGCGCCCCGGGACGTTCGGCCTGGTTGCTGTCGGGAATGACGGCAATACTGCTGTGGTGCTCATTCATGCCGTTGGGCTGGGGCCCGTTGGGCTGGATCAGCCTCGTGCCATTGATCCTGTTGATTCGCCCGCAACAACGCTGCCGTTGGATGTATCAAGCCATCTACGCCGGTGGTTTGGGGTTCTCCCTGGTGGCGCTGCAATGGATGCGGCTCGGCGACCAAACGATGTATCCCGCTTGGATTGCGCTCTCGGTCTATCTGGCGCTGTACTTCCCCGTTTTCGTGGCGTTGTCGCGAGTGGCCGTTCACCGAATTCGTGTTCCGTTGGTTGTTGCCGTCCCGGTCATCTGGGTCGGACTCGAGTGGTTCCGCGCCTATCTGTTAACCGGATTTTCCTGGTACTACCTAGGCCATACACAATACTTTTGGACAGAGCTGATTCAAATTAGCGATATTGTCGGTGCCTACGGCGTCAGCTTTGTCGTGGCGTTGATTGCGGCCTGCCTGGCAGGACTTGTCCCGCGGTCGATGTTCGAACGATTGAAATTGCAGGTTCCCGGTGCCGATCCGCAAGCCGACGGCGCACAGATTGGTGGTGCAACCGGAACGATTCAAATCGTCTCGTGCCTGGCTGTATTTGCCTGTGTGCTGATTTACGGAATCGTTCGACGAAACCAAGCGGACTTTCAAGATGGTGCGCGCGTGGCTCTCATCCAAGGGAACTTCCCGAGCTCAACAAAGCACGACCCAAATGAAGCGGTCACAATATTTCGCACCCACGAAATGCTCACAGGCATGGCGGTACAACATCAGCCGGATATTATCATTTGGCCCGAAACGATGTACCGCTGGCCTTTGTATGAGGTTGCGGATGGCGTCACCGACGAAGAATTGGCAAAGCTAAAACCGGTCCCCGAAATCGATTCACAGGTTTGGGTCGACGCTTGGCGAGAATCCGAGGTCCCGGAAATTCTCGCCGATATGAGCCAGCAAGCCGGCGCCGCCATGGTGCTCGGAATCGATGCCCTCCATGCAGGTCCCAAAAACATCGACCACTTCAACTCGGCCGTTTTCGTGCGCCCGGACGTTGGATTGACCGACCGCTACGACAAACTTCATCGCGTCATCTTCGGTGAGTACATTCCGCTCGAAAAGGAAATGCCCTGGTTGAGAAGCCTGACTCCGTTCGGCGAAAGCTTCGGGATTCAAAAGGGAAGTCATGTCGTGGCGTTTGAATACGGCTCGTGGACGTTTGCCCCGATCATTTGTTTTGAAGACTCGGTGCCGCAACTTGTTCGCCACGTCCTCAACTCAAACGTCGATGAAGAAACCGGACAATCGACTGTTGATTTCTTGGTGAACGTGACAAACGACGGATGGTTCCACGAATCGAGTGAACTCGACCAGCATTTGATTACCGCATTATTCCGCTGTGTTGAAACTCGAACGCCCATGGTTCGAGCCGTTAATACTGGGATTTCGGCGGTGATCGACGGAGATGGCGTTGTCGTCGATCCAGAGGTGTTTATCGACGGCGACGCGGTCGATGCCGAGTCGGCCCGCACATCGATGGCCGATCCCGAAACTGGCCGTTGGCATAAGGGACTAAACGCGGCATTGGTCGAAACGATTCCGCTCGACAACCGGACGAGTCTTTATCTACGAGGTGGGGATTGGTTCGCCGGCACTTGCGGATTTGGCGTGTTGTGGATCACGCTGGGGAGTTTTTTCCCAAATCGACGCAAGAAAGCCGCTGCCTGACGCCCGTTCTAAAGCCGTTTTCGGTTCTCTGCAATCGTCGCCTGAAGTTGGTCGAGCGCCCCGATCCCGGTCATAACGATTGCCTCAGAGCAAATCGTTGGCGTAGACTGGAACCTGGACGTCGAACACTGTTCTTTAGGTGACGCGATCCGGTCCGCTGAGTTCTGTCGTGTTGGCGACGAATTTCGGCTTAAAGACCGATTCCTTCCAACGGCTTTATCCGCGGAGAACGAACAATGCAGCACAAGATGCAAGGCGACCAGCATTTGGCAGAGAACCGCCGAACGTTTTTAAAGCAGGCGTTGCTTGGTGCTACAGCCATTGGCGTTGGAACGGGATCAATTGCCTCCCAGGCCGCCGAGATTCCTCAGCGCAACGGACAAACCTATATGAAACTAAGTTTGGCGGCTTATTCTTTCAACAGAATGCTGCCCCGCAATTGGCCCACGCCGCGTGATGGCAACCCCACAATGACTCTGACCGATTTCGTGCATTACTGCGCGGAGTTGAACTTGGACGCCTGCGAGCCGACCAGTTATTACTTTCCGGCTGAGGTCACGCACGAGTACTTGATGCAGCTCAAGGAATTGACGTTTCGATTAGGTCTCGATATTTCGGGGACGGCAATCGGAAACGACTTTTGCCTGGCGCCCGGAGAGGGTCGCGACTTTCAATTGGAAATGACCCGACAATGGATTGATTACTCGGCCACGATGGGCGCACCGGTCATTCGCATTTTTGCCGGAAAAGTCCCCAAGGGTGAAACCGAAGAGGTGGCACTGGAACGATGCGTCGCCGGTATCAACGAGTCACTCGACTATGCGGCAACGAAGGGCGTGTTTTTGGCGTTGGAGAATCACGGCGGGATTACGGCAACACCAGAGCAACTGCTTTCGATCGTCGAGCGCGTGAATCCATCACCGTGGTTTGGAGTGAATTTTGACAGCGGTAATTTCAAAACGGAAGATCCTTACGGCGATCTCGAAAAAATCGCCCCTTACGCGATCAATGCCCAAGTCAAAGTCAAAATCACGCACAATGACAAAGAGGAAGAAGCCGACCTCGAACGCATCGTCAACATTCTGAAAGCCGTCAACTATCGCGGCTACATTGTGCTGGAATACGAAGAAAGCGCTCCGAAGGAAGAGATTCCCGGATACATTCAGCAACTGCGCGACATCATCGCCGGATGACTCGTCGCGAGTCGATGCACGGGTAATCAACCACTGGGGGTCATCGCGCGGTAAGTGTCATGCCCAATCCTGCTGAAGAGAAGTCGGCCGACCAAACATCGCGACGCTCGATCTTTCGCGGCCACCTTCCGTTGGAAACGGAGACCGCCTGGTTCATTCTCGCCAATGCAGGCGATGTCTTCATGACGTATATCCTGCTAAGCATTAGCCGTCAGTTCGTCGAAGGAAACCCGATCGCTCGCTACTTCTTATACAGTTGGGGCCCCAAAGGGCTGATCTACTTCAAATTCTGCGTGGTCGCTTTTGTCGTCGTCGTTGCACAGGTGATTGCGAGAAGAAAAATTGTCGTCGCACGTCGCTTGTTGAATTTCGGCACACTATTCGTCGGCGGCGTTGTTGCCTACAGTTGTTGGCTGTATGCTCGGCACATGTACGGCGGCTAGTCGCGTTCGCCACTCGCCAGATCGAGTCTCGTGTGCTCCGCCACCAGCGTGGATGCGATGACTTGCCGATTAGCGATTCCAGTTCATTTCCCGCTGTTCGCGAATTTTCTATCAGAACCGTGTGATCAAATACGTCTCAATTTACGGGAGTCTTTTGCGTTATGTCCGACGGCATTCCCCAGGAATTGGCGGCACGACTTAGGAACTATCAGCAACAACATTTGGCGCATTGGTGGCCCGATCTGGATGACACTGCGAGGCAGCAACTCTCCCGCCAGATCGCCGAAGTCGATTTTGAATTGATCGAACGTCTGATGGCCCGAGATGGTGGCCATTCGCCAGACGATGCTGATACGCCTGCTGCGAAGGCCCACAGGGCGACACAGCCCGAATACTTGATCCGGCTTGACGATCAGTGCGGATCGGAATTCGAACAGGCGACTGCGGCTGGAAACGACGCGATCGATTCCGGCAAGGTTGGGGCCATCCTTGTCGCCGGCGGACAAGGCACCCGCCTCGGCTTCGACCAACCGAAGGGAATGTTTCCAATTGGCCCCATTAGTGGGAATACCCTGTTTCAGCTCTTGGCAGAACAGGTGCTGGCTCGCGGTCGCCGCTCGAGCGTCGCAATCCCCTATTACATCATGACCAGCGACGCAACGCACCGAGATACCGTCGCATTTTTCGAGCAGCATGACTATTTCGGGCTCGGCCCCGAAAATGTGCGGTTCTTTCAACAGGGAACAATGCCGGCGGTTGATGCAGAAAGTGGCAAGCTCCTCCTCGCTGACAAAGGTAGGCTCAGTACCAGCCCGGACGGGCACGGCGGCATGCTGGCAGCCTTGGCGAAATCAGCCATGCTTGAAGACATGCGCGAACGCGGAATCGAATACTTGTACTACCACCAGGTCGACAACCCGACCGCCATCGTCTGCGACCCGACGTTTATCGGCTACCACATCCTTAAGCAATCCGAAATGTCGACGAAGGTCGTCGCCAAACGCTCGGCTGAGGAAAAAATGGGCGTTGCTGTTTCCGTCGACGGTAAAACACAAATCATCGAGTACAGTGATCTTCCAACGGAAGTTGCCGAGCTTACCGACGCTGACGGGGGGCTGCTGCATTGGGCTGGAAGCACGGCGATCCACGTGTTTGACCGCGACTTTTTGCAACGCTTGGCCGATGACGCAACCGGATTGCCGTTTCACCTGGCAAACAAACAAGTGCCGTACCTCTCTGAAGATGGCCAGAGCGTCACGCCCGACTCTCCAAACGCGTTTAAGTTCGAACGCTTTATCTTCGATTCGTTGCCGTTGGCAAGCCGCGCGATGGTGTACGAAGCTTCGCGCGAACGAGAATTCAATCCGGTCAAGAATAGCTCCGGAAACGATTCGCCGGAAACTGCACAGAAAGCATTAATCAGCATCTTCAGAAAATGGATTGAATCAGCGGGCGGCAAGGTGGACGAGGGTGTCGCCGTCGAAATCAGCCCGCTGTACGCGTTAGACGCCGACGAATTGTCGGCTAAACCGGCCCATCAAGCATCATTTCACGAGCCGGTCTATTTGCACTAGACTGGCTTACTTGAAGAGTCATTGTTGTGCCGCCTGGCTTTCGACCGGCCGCATGGTGATGAATGTATCGAAGATCCCATCGCCGATCGCATTAAGCTTCATTTGCAGGTTGTCGATAAACTCGTGGAGACCGCTCGAAATGACGTCGTCGACGCTGATATAGGCCAGCTCGCTTCGAAGCTGCCCCATGCGTTGCTCGGCGATGTTTCGATACGACCCTGGTACCGTCCCCGAAATCGCGTGCAGCGACTCGTCGGCGGCAATCACGCAGTGCTGAATGGCCCGTGGAAACTCTCGATCGAGCAGCAAGAACTCGACAACCCGATGGGGGCTCAGCCCGTGGAATTGCTTGCGGTACATTTCCAATGCGCTGACCGACCTCAAAACGGCCGACCATTGCAAGTCATCAATCGTCGAGCCAACGTATTGAAGTCGAGGCAGCAGAACGTAGTATTTCACATCGAGAATTCGGGACGTCTTATCGGCACGTTCGATCATTCGCCCTAAACGCGCGAAATGCCAACCTTCCCCCCGTGACATCGAGGAATCGGCAATACCCTTAAACAAATGGCTAGCCATCTTGACTTCATCAAAGAAATCGGAAGAGTTCGTCGGGGGAGACTCACATTCGGCAGCATCCTTCACCATAAAGTAAAACTGATTGAGGTGCTCCCACATTTCTGAGGCAATTGCTTCCCGTACCGACCGGGCATTTTCGCGCGCATTTCGCAGACAAGAAATAATCGAGTTCGGATATCGACTGTCGAACGACAGAAATCGGACGACGTTTTCCTGAGTGGCCTCCTCGTATAGCTCGTCGAAAAATGCCCGTTCGCCCGTCGTATCAACCAGCGGTTTCCAGGTCTCGGCCGCTCCATCGGGAAGATCGAGAATCAAGTGCATCGTGACATCGACAAATCGGGCCAAATTCTCCGCTCGTTCGACACAGCGGCTCATCCAATAGATCGAATCCGCGACTCGGCTTAACATTTCATGGTCCCGAATGATGGTAATACGATGACATTAAAATGTGTTCGGAACGCAACAACCGACGTTCAAGTCGTCTGGTTTTCCGTGGGATGGGCAACCACCCAAGTATCTTTGCTTCCGCCGCCTTGTGAAGAATTCACAACGAGCGATCCTTTTTTCAAGGCGACCCGGGTCAAACCACCTGGCAGCACAAAAATCTCTTCGCCGTACAATATGTACGGCCGCAAGTCCACATGACGCCCTTCAAAGTGGTCTCCGACGATGGTGGGAACTCGCGACAACGACAACGTCGGTTGAGCGATGTAGTTTCGCGGATTCTCTTCGATGAGTTCAGCAAATTTGCGGCGATCTTCTTCTGATGCATGAGGACCGATCAGCATGCCGTATCCGCCGGATTCATTCGCTGCCTTTACGACGAGTTCGTCCAAATGCTCTAGCACGTATTTCCGATCGTCCTGGTTCAAACAAACGTACGTCGGGACGTTTGGAATGATGATCTCTTCATCGAGGTAGTAGCGCACCATTTGGGGAACATACGCATAAATGACCTTGTCGTCCGCGACGCCAGTCCCGGGGGCATTCGCCAGCGCGACGTGTCCGCGGCGATAAACATCCATCAATCCCGGTACGCCGAGTGCAGAATCCTCTCGAAAGACGTGTGGATCAATAAAATCGTCATCAATTCGTCGGTAAATCACGTCGACCCGCTCGAAACCGGACGTGGTTCTCATAAACAGAAAACCATCTTTCACAACCAGGTCGCGACCTTCAACAAGCTGTACCCCCATTTGTTGCGCGAGAAAGGAATGCTCGTAATAAGCGGAATTGTAAATTCCAGGCGTGAGCACGACGACAGTCGGATTTCGGATATCTCGGGGCGCCAAATACTCCAGAGTTCTCAGCAATCGGCTGGGGTAATCGACAACGGGGCGGACTCGCGATGCTTCAAAGATTTGCGGGAAACTCCGCTTCATCAACATGCGATTCTGTAAGACATACGACACGCCCGAGGGGCATCTGAGGTTGTCTTCGAGAACATAGATTTGCCCGTCGTCATTGCGAACGAGATCCGTCCCGGTAATGTGACACCAAATGCCACGCGGCGGGGAAAGACCGACACACTGATCACGAAACGCTTTGGCATCCTCCAGCAATTCCTCAGGCAGAATACCGTCTTTGACGATTTCCTGGTCGTGATAGATGTCGTGGATGAACATATTGAGCGCCTGAATTCGTTGTTTCAGGCCGCTCTCGATTCGATCCCATTCGTCAGCACCGACGACGCGGGGGACAATATCGAAAGGCCAGATTCTTTCCGTCCCATCGTCGTGTCCGTAAACGTTGAACGTAATCCCCATTCGCAACAGCGCTCGCTCGATCGCCTGTTGGCGGCGCTGCAATTCCCCCGGTTCCAGAGAATTGATCTTCCAAACGAGTAACTCGGCTTCGTGACGAGGATTACAGGAATCATCGAATAATTCGTCGTGAAACTGTTCTGTTTCGTAGTGTTCGAAGCTGATTTTCTCGGACATGGTTTTCGAGTCGAATACCTGCGACGGTAGGCACTACGGCGCGACATCCCTGACCGTCATTTCGGGTCAATCACATTCGTCCACAGCGACTCAATTTGGCCATGAGCGGCCGCCGCCTCTGCTTGCCGATCATCTTAGCAAATCGGTGTCAATTTGGAATTGAACCTACCAACCGCTGACGATTCGGATTTCCGAAAGCCAATCGATTGGTGGATCTCAACATCTCGAATCGTAATCACCGGTTCGCACCCTATTCCGGAATGCCTTTCCAGGCCGCTCGATAACGGAGCCCCAGCCCGATGATCCTTTGAAGCAACGCTTCGTACGAGACTCCAACTGTTTCAGCCGATTCTGCAAAGTCTTCGCCGAAGGAAAGGTTGGGATTAGGATTCGCTTCCAACACGTAAACTCGACCGTCGTTTGACAGTCGAAAGTCCAATCGTGCGTAACCGCTGAGCGTTAGCACGCGATAAATTCGTTTGCTGACCGCAAGAATCTTCTGCCGTGTCGAGTCATCGAGATCGGTCGCCGACTGAGTTTTGATGCCATACTTCTTTTGGTACTTCTCGTCCCATTTGACTTTACGAGTGGCAATTCGGGCGAGTTCCTCCGGCCAATCGTCGAAAACCATTTCCCATACGGGAAAAGTCTGAAGGCGGATATTACCGATGACTCCGACGTAGAGTTCGCGTCCCTCGATGTATTCTTCCACTAATGCGTCAGACAGAACGGTCTCATGGATGAATTGAATCCGGTCAAGTAGTTTGGCATCGGAATGCACAACAGACGCTTGAGAGATGCCCAACGAGGCATCTTCGATCGTCGACTTCACAAGCAACGGGTACCGCAATCGGCGCGCCGGACGAACTTTGCGGCCGATGGGGAACACTGCAAATCGAGGAGTGGGAATGCGATGATAGGCCAGAATTTTTTTACACAACGCTTTGTCGTGTGAGAGCAGCAATCCGCGCGGGTTGCATCCCGTATAGGGCTGCCGCATCAGTTCCAGGTAGCTGACAACGTTTTGGTCGTAATGGGCAACGTTGTGGAATTCTTCAAGCAGGTTGAAGACGATGTGGGGCTTGGTCTTGAGAATGGCCCTGCGAATAACGCCTAAGTCGTCGCTGACGCCCAACGGCTGCGCATCGTGCCCCATGTCGCGCAAGGTTGTGAGTACGTCGAATTCGGTCTTCCATTCGGCTATTTCGCGATCGGTCGCACCCTCGAGTTGATCGGGGGGTACAAGGTCCTCATGCATCAGGACCATAACCCGCATCGGTTTCATAATGCGAACCTGTTATTGCCTGATTGCAATTGCTTCATTGTTTGAACCGTCAGCATCACAAGCGCATCGCGCTTTGCTTGCGGTTCGGGTTGACCGAGTCTCAGTTTGAGAACGCGACACCGATCGATCATTTCGTTTAAGACCTGGTCGACGGTATATCGGTATTGGCCCGTCCAATGTGCAACAACTCTTCGTAACTCGGGGCGCATCTGTCGCAAGAATGTCGATGCAGCCTGTTGTCGGGAATGCTCGGGAGAATCTGAAAACAGCTTCCTCAAATCAGGATCGTACGCATCCGTATATTCGATCGAATATCGGGCGCATTTTTCCGCATAATGAGCCGACAACGTTTTGCGAATCGACCGAACAGGATCGACGCGTGCTCGCGAGTTGACTGTCGGTCGTTTGCCACGGATTTGCTCCATGAGTTCATCGACATACTCGAGTTTTTTCATGGCGGGCCAGCCGACGTACTGGCTTCGCCAACGAGATCGTGGCTTCAACCAAACCGCGAAGGTTTCTGCGAAATCTTCTGCAGGGTGGCTTTGTGCGTAACACGGTTCCAAATGGCGCACATAACTTCGGCTATACGGTTTCGGCTGATAAGATTCGGGGTATGGTTTGCTGTACTTTCCGAAAACCTCACGCCATCGGCGACGGCGATGCAAACCGAAAGCGCTATCGATGGCGTGGCCCGCCTCGTGGCGTAGAATCTTCATACACCATTGCTCAGTGCCCCCTTCCACCTCCAACATCTGCTTGCGTTCCAAACGGATCAACCGAGGGTGCGCCAGGTAGAACGGTATGGCAATTCCCGGAATTCCATCCGGAGAGAACCACTCTTCCGACAGCCAACAGTGCGGACGAAAACAAAGCCCGCGCATTTTCAATTCCTGATGCAGCCGTGCGACGCGCTGTTCCAAAACAGTACCGTTCAACTGCAAACCAAGGTCGCAAACTCGATAATCCAACAACTCCCGATCCGGCAGAGATGACCAACCGGCCCCGTTTGCCTTTCCATTTGAGTTTGCGCGTGATCTTCCCTGAGGTTTCCGCTTAACCGAACTCACGAACTCCTGCCTCCGTCTTTATTGGCTTTCAAAGAAAGCCGCCGATTGCATGCAACTCGAATTTTGGGCGGGATTGACTGCCACCAAAATACCTCTTGTAAAAAAAGAAGGGCTGAGGTCAAGAGACATTATCGGGATTCGTCGTTTACCGTCACATCAACCGAGACATTCAGCCGATGATCGCCCCCTCCCACGACGACCCCCTTGACCGGCGTGACGTCACTGTAATCTCGGCCCCAAGCCAACGTAATATGGTCCGAATGCACCACGAGGTTGTTGGTGGGGTCCAAATCCAGCCAACCATACGGGCCACAATAGACTGAAATCCAGGCATGGGACGCGTCCGTACCGATCAGTTTTGTCTTGCCGCCGGCTGGCTGTGTTCGAATGTAGCCACTGACATACCGTGCCGGCAAACCGATCGACCGCAGACAGCCGATCGCGACGTGGGCAAAGTCCTGGCACACACCTCGCTTTAGTCCGAAAACGTCGTGCAAGGGCGTAAAGACATCGGTGGCTTCGGTGTCGTACACAAAGCCGTTAAAGATGCGTGACGTTAGCTCGATAGCCGCCTCGGCAATGGGTCGGTCGGGCCAGAACGACTCGAGGGCGTACAGTTGAAGTTCGGAACTCGGAGATACGAGCGGCGAATCAAATGTATATGGCAGCAATGCGACTTCCGGTGACATGCCGGCTTTGCGAATGTTTCTTCGAACGTCTTCCCAGCGCGGCGAATTTGACGGATCACTGAATTCTTTGGGTTGAATCTGGACGTCGGTCACAGCATGCAAGGTCAGTGACAGATGCGACTCATGAATCGAAAAGTAATGGGTCGGATTCCCGAAGAAATCCAAACGGCTTCCCATCCCGGCCGGATTGGGTTCGATGAACAGTTCATACCGCTCACACCGCTGAGTCGGTGCATTGCGGGGGGCCAAATGGATTTCGTTATGACAAGTGGTGACCGCCCCGGTGTAGCGATAGGTGGTAAGATGCCGGATCCGATATTTCATTTCGTCGGCTCCGGTCTTATCTCGGCCAACTGACGCGGGGCGCCGGCGTGAATCAAATAGTCGTGGTTAATCGCGTCAAAGAGTTTCGGTAAGTCGAGAGCAAGTTCGTCAAGTAGCTCTATCAGACGAGGGCGCCAGCCAATGTCGTCGACTTCGGAAAGGACTCCGACATCGGCCATCCGAATGCTGTTGACGGCCGACATACAAATCCGCTGCTCGGTTGTCAGTACGGTCTGACCGGGATCTCGCGGCAGATTATCAACGTGACTGGCCAGCGCAACGAGCTGAAATGCGAGTGACCTGGGATTGCTTTGGTCGGTCAGCAGCAGATCGAGTACGGGTGGGACTTGTACGCTCGCCAAATACCGTGAACG
>JANQRQ010000326.1 GCA_028284485.1 Planctomycetaceae bacterium
GCTTGTAGGTTGTCTTTTCGTGCCACGGCCACTAAAAGCTGCCAATCAACATTCGCTTGGCAGCAGCTCCGATAACTGTTGGCACGCGAACCGGTGCCCAGTTCGCTCGGTACACGATTTGCCCAGCTGAACGTCGTGAGGTGCACGGTATTTCATTCTCGATAAATGGCGGCATTAATGAACGATTCGGTGCAATCTCTGCTTGCTTTGTGTGCAGTGATCGTCCTGGGTCTGTCACTTGGCAAGGTGTCCTACAGAGGCATTTCTTTGGGAACTTCCGGAGTGGTCTTTGTCGCCTTGGCGGCGGGTCACTACGGACTCAGGATTCCACAAGGTGTCGGTTCTGTGGGAATTGTCTTATTCGTGTTCTGTCTGGGGCTAAGTGCCGGGCCAAGTTTTCTCAGAATGTTCTTCCGTCAGGGCAAGATGCTCGGTCTCTTGGCGGTCACCATCATCGTTTCCGCGGGATCGACGGCGTGGGGTGCAGCGAAGTTGATGGGACTAAGCGCCGACTTGGCAGCCGGCCTTTTCGCCGGTGCGCTGACCAGCACGCCGGCTTTGGCGGCAGCGTCTGAAAGGTTGCCCGCCAATTCGGATGTCGCTGTTGGGTTTGGTATTGCATACCCTTTTGGAGTCGTGGGCGTCATTTTATTCGTGCAACTCGTACCGCGGCTGCTTCCGAAGCTTCAACAACAAGCCGGCACACGACAAGCCGAACTTTCAGACGAGGAACCAATCACTCGTGAACTAGTTTGCGTGAAGAACCCCGGTATTGTCGGTAAACGACTGCGTGATGTCGCAATCATTTCTCACGCCAACTGCCAGATATCCCGATTGTTAGTCGAAGGGCAACTGCAGCCTGTTCCGTCGGCGTTTCGTTTGGAGTTGGGGCAACATCTCCTTGTCGTCGGTGCGAAACGGAAGCTGCACGATGTCATTGAGGTACTCGGTAATCCATCCGACTACAACAACTACGTGTTAGACGTGGAACGGCAGCGACGGCGGATCGTCGTCACTTCGAAAGAGATGACCGGCAATTCGCTGAAAGAATTGCACTTGTTATCTCGGTTTGGGGTGACCGTTACCCGTATCACCAGACAGGACATCGAGTTTGTTCCGAGCCCTCAGGAGCGAATCAATTTTGGCGACGCGTTGACAGTCGTCGGGGAACCAGAAGGGCTGGAAAAATTCGTGCAATATGCCGGGCATCGTGAGCGAACGTTCGATGAGACCGATGTGATTTCATTGGCAGCCGGCCTGATGCTAGGCGTGATTCTGGGCCAGGTTGAACTGGCCTTTAACGGACAATCATTTTCGCTGGGCATGGCAGGTGGTCCATTGCTGGTCGGGCTGGCCATGGGGCATTTCGGTCGCATCGGCCCTCTCGTCGGTCGCATGCCGCGAGCGGCTAGATTCTTACTGACCGAGATTGGCTTGGCGCTTTTTCTGGCACAGGCCGGTTCGCAAGCGGGAGAGGGGCTTGTTTCCGTCATTCAAGACCATGGATTATTACTGTGCATTGCGGCAATCTTAATTGTTGCCGTTCCACTGCTGATTGGTCTGATCGTCGCCCGGTTTGTCATGCGACTGGGAACACTCGAAAGCCTCGGAGGAATTTGTGGAGCGATGACTTCCACGCCCGGGTTGGGAGCCATCATGTCGTCGGTCGATTCCAGTACCCCGGCGACCAGCTATGCAACAGTTTATCCACTCGCATTGATCTTAGTGACCATTGTGGCACCGCTGTTGATTTCTCAACTTTCCTGAACGCCGCGGCGGCCCCAACGGAATCAATCAGGGCCATCCGCGACCCACCGAAATGTGCCAATTTTTTCGCACTTCGGCCTTGACGCGCATGTGTTAATTATTTAGCATCCGTATCTGTTAATTATTTAGCACACGATGGCCGCGAAACCCAAACGGCAGAGGAAGTGATGTCACCCGCAGAATTGAGTCGCCGAGAACGACAAATCATGGATGCCGTCTTCGCTTTCGAGGAGGCATCGGCCAACCAGGTCCTCGAAGCTCTCGAAGATCCCCCGTCGAGAACGTCGGTGCGCACGATCTTGCGCATCCTAGTCGACAAAGGACATTTGACTCAGCGGCTCGTCGGGCGCGAGTTGTTTTATAAACCGACCAAGCAAAAACGCGCGGCCGGCCAATCAGCCTTCCGCAAAGTCTTGAACACTTTTTTTGATGGATCACTCGAGAATGCCTTCGCCGCCCATTTTTCCGATTCGAATGCCGATTTGTCTGAAGACGAACTCAAACGGCTGGCAGCGTTAATTCGCGCCGCGCGTAAACGCGGGCAATGAAGGAATCCCCCCAACCCGGGCATCGCCAAACCGAATTCGGTATCGACGCTCAGCACTGAATAGGACCAAACTTATGATCGATTGGCTCAATGAAACTTCAGCGTCGCTGTTTTCAATACTCAGCACGGCGTCGCTGAAGGTGTTGGTGCTCGTGGCTGCTGCCGCGGTTGTCAGCCTGTTTTTCAGGAACGCCTCCGCTTCGCTGAAGCACCTGTATTGGATGGCGGTCCTGATTACATCGGCTCTCATTCCGTTGTCATCCACGCTACTTCCGTCGATGACCGTTTTGCCAAACACATCCATGACGTGGATTGGAGGTGCTGCAAAACCGCCTCTGGATAATGGTGACGCCACAGCGATGGCGGCAGCCGCCGATCGCTCGCAGGAATTCTATACGGTCACGCAATTTGACGATCAAAAGACGCTCGAGCATGGACGAAACGCTCTGCAAGTCGATCGCCGGGCGTCACTCCTCAATGCACCCGTCTCGCCGAGCCTCAACGCGACAACCGTTTTGGCCGCGATTTGGCTTCTCGTCGCATTCGCATTCGTTCTGGTCCCTGGCCTGGGCTACACCAAACTGCTCCACCGATTTCGAGAGGCCAACGCCCCGAATGCGTTGATGCGGGCACAATTTCAATCCGCCTGTGCCAAATCTCAGGTCGAACGCAGAGTGATACTGATGATTACAAATGACCCGACAATGCCAATGACGTTCGGTGTTTTCTCCCCCGTCATCCTATTACCAGCACAGTCGAGAGAATGGTCTGCCGAACGATTGCAGATGGTGTTGCTGCATGAATTGGCCCACGTCAAAAGGTGGGACTGCTTTTGGCAGATCGTCAGCGCATTGACGCAAGCCATGTACTGGTTTCATCCGACGATCTGGTTTGTTTCCAAAAACGTTTCTCGGGCACGGGAAGCTGCCTGCGACGACGCCGTTCTGCGGGCCGGACATGCGGATAGTGACTATGCGGCGACGCTGTTAGACGTCAGCACTGGTTGTCGGCGCGATGCCTTGGCAATGTGTGCCGGCATTGCGATGTCGCGTTCGCTGCGTCTGAAGCGGCGCATCGCGTCAATTCTCGATACTCGCCTGAACCGTTCGCTGCCCACTAAGCATTCCTGGGCGGCAACCATGACCGCAATGATCATGATAGGCGGATCCTTAGCCGCGATCGCTCCGGCTGGTCAGGCCGTCGCCACGCCGCAGAACATTTCGTCCGCAGTACAGTCCCCATCCAGGGACAATGACAACACCAACCGGCTGGACACCGACGCATTGCAGCCGATCGGCGATACGACGCGGCGCCGCGATAATCTCGAAGCGTCGACCGTCGCCGTCGTAGCGAACCAAGAAACCACCCCTCAACCGAAACCGGAACTCAACAGCCGAATTTACATGGTCGATGCCGCCGGCCGGAATCTTCAATTAATCGCGGACGAGAATACGATTAGTGGCCGCAACTTTCTCGGCTCGCCAGCCATGTCGCACGACGGCAAGTGGGTTGTGTTTGATGCGACGACGAACAGGTCGTTCACAAAAACGCGGCTGATCAAGGTCTTCCTTCAGGGCGCCGACAAGGGCAAACCCGTTGATCTTGGTCCGGGTTTGGGAGCCTCCATTTCGGCGGATGACAAATCGATTGCGTTCTTCTTGCACGCCAATAATCCCGACATGCTGGAGCGGGGAGCGTATCTGATGAATGCCGATGGGACCGGGCGCACGCATCTTGGCAAGGGGATTTATCCCCGATTGTCGGGGGATGACATTCGCTATTTGACCGTGAATAAATTCTATTCACCGCGGAATTTGTTTCTGGGCGACCGAACAACCGACAAGCAAGATCGAGTCTTAAAGGACGAAATTGTGCTCGGCCTGCCGACATGGTCGCCGCAACATGACAAGTTTGCAGTCACCGTGAAGGACGGTGGCGAACGAGTGCTATGCCTGTTTGATGCGGATGCGGATCCACGATCGCGAGTGGAATTGTGGCGCAGCAAATGGAATGGCGAATATGAAGAAACCTGTCCGGACTGGTCCCCAGATGGACATACGATCCTGTTCACTTTTTGGGACCAATCCACCGGACAAGTCCGCATCATGAAGGTCGGTGCAGAGGCGGGTTTGAAAGCCACTGCGATCGACATTGGCGTTTCTGGTGTATCGATCCGCGATTGTGCCTGGTCGTCGGACGGCCAGCGGATACTCTTCGCCGGCATGGGCGACGAGTTGCTCAAAACAGCCTCGCCACTGACGGAACAGCATTAATAACCACCAAGGCCTTTCAGACGATCGTCTGAATCATTGCGACCGACGCGATGTTTCGCTTCGGTTGAGTTTTGTGTTGCCAGTTCTGGGTTTATGACTGCGATGTCTGGCCAAAGAATTCGGGTAACAGTTCCTCGGCGATGGGGCGTAATCGTTCCGCTTCGGCAAGCGGGATCGAACGATAGGGCCAACGCATTTTGTGTCCGATAGGGGTCCAGTCGCCGATGATCGCCAACAAACGATCGCACGCGGCGTTGCAGAATTCTTGTTCTGTGATAAACGAGGAAATGTGCAGGTCCATGAAGCAGCGGAGACGTCTTTCCAATTCGAGCGCCGCTTCTAAATCGGATGCCAACAATTCAAACCATCGCTGCGCCGCCTGGGGATTCAGGCACGCGACGTTTGAGTAGGCACCGGACGCACCGCGCTGGACGCCGCTCGCCAAGCGATGCCCGGGTACGAACACACTTAGTCCACTAAGGTGTTTCCGCATTGCCGCGTACCATTCGTCGTCCCCACCGGCGGTCTTCACGCCGATTAACTCGGGAACTGCCGCCGAAAGACGGGCAACGGATTTTGGATCCATCACCCGTTTTGCATGGGGTGGATTGTACAGAACGAGACCGATGCCATTCGCGGCTGCCGCCATGCGTTCGAGGAATGTGATGTTTTCCGACTCGGTCGTGGGAAGCCAATCGGGCAAAATGAGCTGCACGGCGCTGGGTGACAATTCAACGACGCGTTTCAGCCGCTCCAGTGAAACTTGTGATGACATGTGACTGACGCCGATTTGAAACGGCATTCGGGCGGCGTTGCAGCGATCGGCCAGCAGTTTGCTGATCGCGTCGAATTCTAATTCAGTTTGGCAGTGAAATTCCCCAGCGGTGCCGTGCGAATAGATTCCATCGACTTTGAGCGAGATGAGAATGTCGATTTGTTGTTCCAAGAGATCGACATCCAAGGAATCATCATCTCGCCATGACAGAAGGATCGTTGCCCAATTGCCGTGCAGTTCGGTTGCCGTGAGTGGTTGCATAACTGTCCAAGTGCTTGCATGAGTTTGCCGTCGAATTATTACGGACGACATTGAAAAATTGAGCGATGGTCTAAAGTTATTGTAACCAGTATCGGTCACCCTCAATTTTAGGCATGACGATTCCCAACACCCCGTTCAGGACGAATTCGGCGTGGGGTGTTGTTTTGTCTACTGCACGTCAGAGTTCCCATTGATCGTAATGGCGACTTCGGCAACAATTCCGCCGCGGGCAAACCTTCCTAGCACAGAATGGAGTCTTTGCGATGACAAAATCCCGCCTCGTTACCTCACTCACGGTTGCCGCAACGATCGTTTTTGCATTTCAAGGCAGACTAACTGCTCAATTGCGCGAGCACGAAACCGTCAACAACTCGGCGACCGTCATCGACGAAGTCATGCGGACGCCCGGGCGGGACATTCCCCGGAACTTGCTGCAGAAGGCCAACGCGGTCGTCATCATTCCCAACATGATCAAAGGTGGGTTTGTCGTCGGCGTGCGACATGGTCGTGGTGTGGCATTGATTCGCAATGCGCATGGAGTATGGGACGCGCCGCGGTTCGTGCAAATGACAGGCGGCAGCGTCGGTTTTCAAGCCGGTGTGCAGTCGACCGACGTGGTCTTGTTGTTTATGACCGATCGAAGTGTGCAAGGAATGCTGAGTGGCAAGTTCACAATCGGTGCCGACGCGGGAGCCGCAGCCGGCCCGGTCGGCCGCCAAGTGTCCGCAGCGACTGACGAGCGACTGAGTGCCGAGATACTTTCGTATGCTCGTAGCCGCGGACTGTTTGCTGGTGCATCGCTGGATGGTTCGGCGCTACGGCTCGATCCCAACGCCGAGTTCGCGTACTACCGCGCCACCGGAGACGGCCAGGCGGCAGCGCTGCCGCAATCGGCTGCGAATTTGATGGGAAAGATCAACCAATACTCCGGCGTGGCTGTTGCGCCCGCGCAACCGGCAACTGCACAACCACGCCCGGATCCGCAATTTGCAGTACCGCCCCCGGCTCCGCCTGCGCTGGAAGGCACTCAAATTCCGCAGCAGGATCCCCGTGATCAAAAACGAGACGAACTGGCCGAGGCCGCAATTATGCTGGGCGAGATTCTTCCCAAAGATTGGCAGGAATACCTGGCCTACCCGACTCAGGTGTTTTCGCACGACAAACATGCCCCTGTGCAACCACTTCAAGACCTGCTCGGACGATTCGAGAGGATCGCGACGAATCCGCAGTATCGCGAGCTAGCCGAAAAAAGCGAATTCCAGCAAACGCACCAGGCGCTACGGGCCTACATCCGATCACTTTCCGCCAACCCTGCCCCCCAACAGAAATTGGTGCTTCCGCCAGTGCCCCCGAATTGATCGCGTCGTTTTTGGTCAACGTCGGGCTCGAACAATGGGTTTGACTTCACTTATTAAGGTCGGCGTTCCGAGACAAGTCGCGAATGTAGATGTCCTTGAATCGCATGCGCCCCTCACCACCGGAATGCAGTTGCAGCGCAATCAGTCCGGAAGTCGCAGCAGGTGATGGGTACGTAAAGTCAATCATCTGGACTCCGTTGAGATGGGTGATGTACCGATTCCCATCGACCTTGATCAGCAAGTCATTCCAGTCGTTCGGCCTGATGACGGCTTCCAATTCGGGAGCGGGCCACACAATCCATCCTTTGCCGTCGCCGTAGATTCCCCCCGTGTGGTGACCGATCGCGCGATCGATTTCGATTTGTCGCCCCTTGATGACCTTCGGTGTACCGGGCTCGAACGTGGTGTGAATATAGACACCGCTGTTGCCGCTTGCTTCACACTTGAATCGCAAACTGAGGTCGAAGTCCTGGTATGTCTTCTCGGTCGCCAGATAACCGTATTCGTTGGTGACACCCTCGCCGTAGATGGCACCATCTTCAACGACCCACTTTTCGTTCCCGATGTTCTGCCAGCCGCTGAGATCCTCGCCGTTAAACAGGGATTCCCACTTCGGGTTAAACGGTTCCTGGGCAACAACGGCTGTGCCGGAGAGTAAAGCCAGGGCAATGGCGACAAAAGCTCGCATGGTGCAATCCTCAGTTAGAGACATCGTGACGACGGATCATTATCCGCAGTTTGTCGACACATCTCAATGATTAGCAACATCAACGGTGCGCGGTTCGCTTTCGGCGTTGTCTCACTGTGTCAGGCGCCGCCCAACGGAAACGCATTAGCTGGTCTGCACTGTCTTGAATGTCGGCGAAGAATCGACAGGATTTAGATGATGTGCAGGACCAGATTCTTTTGGTCACGAAGTCCACGCTGGTAACCTTGTCTCGACTCCGCCGGTGCCGACGATGGAGATCCCGCGTGCAGGGCATATCTTGGGCGACATGACTGCATCCGTGCTGCAACTTCGAGTAAAGTAACGTGTGATTGTCGCTATGATCACAAAGATTGGTGGGAGCCGTCTTGCGCCGATCGCTTATTCTTACAACGCCCGGAGTCGATCCATTTGAGTCGGAGGCACCATGACAGATTCGCGTCGTGATACGAATTGCCGTTTGACTTTTCAGTTCGTCGCATTCTCAGCAGCGATTCTCGTCAGCGCATTCGTCGACGGCACTTCTGATGCAGCCCAAGCGGAAACGTTCGAACATGACGTCGTCATCTACGGCGGGACGAGTGCCGGGGTCATCGCGGCCGTCCAGGCGAAGCGGATGGGGAAGTCGGTGATTATCGTTGCGCCGGACAAGCATCTGGGGGGACTAACAGCCGGCGGCCTCGGTTGGACTGATACCGGAAACAAAGCGGTCATCGGTGGGCTAGCGCGAGAATTCTATCACCGCGTTTGGCAGCACTATCAAAATCCGGAAGCCTGGAAATGGCAAAAGCGGAAAGAGTACGGGAATCGCGGCCAAGGAACACCGGCCATCGACGGCAATCAGCGGACGATGTGGATCTTTGAGCCGCACGCCGCAGAACAAGCCTTTGAAGATTTGCTTCGCGAGCACGAGATTCCGGTTCATCGCGACGAATGGCTCGACCGCGAAAAGGGTGTGCGAAAAGAAGGAACGCGCATTACATCGATTACCATGCTCAGCGGACAACGGTATTCCGGAAAGATGTTTATCGACGCCACCTACGAAGGGGATCTGCTGGCCGCTGCCGGTGTGGACTACCACGTGGGGCGAGAATCAAACAGCACCTACAGCGAAAACTGGAACGGTGTGCAGACAGGAGTACTGCATCACAGGCATCACTTCGGCGCGGTCGATATTAGGATCAGCCCGTATTTGGTTCCGGACGATCCTGCCAGCGGCCTATTGCCGGAAGTGAGCGGCGATCCGCCGGGGGAGTACGGCGCAGGTGACCATCGGATTCAGGCCTATTGTTTTCGGACCTGTTTGACAGACCATCCGGAAAATCGCGTACCGTTCCCCAAGCCGGACGGTTATGACCCTGCCCGCTACGAACTTTTGGCCCGCATTTACGATGCCGGCTGGCGGGAAACGTTCGGCAAGTTCGACCCGATCCCCAATCGCAAGACCGACACCAACAACCATGGACCGATGAGTTCTGATTACATCGGCAAGAACTACGACTATCCCGAGGCGTCGTACGAGCGACGGCGTGAAATCATTCGCGAGCACGAAAACTATCAAAAAGGCTGGTACTTCTTCATCGCCAACGATCCCCGCGTTCCGCCGGAGACCCAGGCGAAAATGCAGAAGTGGGGATTGGCCAAGGACGAATTTACCGAAACCGGGAACTGGCCGCATCAGCCATACATTCGCGAGGCACGGCGGATGGTCGGCCAATTTGTGATGACTGAGCATGAGGTACTCAACAAACGCCCCACGCCGAAATCGGTCGGCATGGGTTCGTACACGCTCGATTCACATAATGTGCAGCGATACATCACGCCGGAAGGATACGTGCAGAACGAGGGTGATATTGGCGTGAAGACGCGCGGACCTTACCAAATTTCGTACGACTCGCTGATTCCGAAGCGAGGGCAATGCGACAATCTGTTGGTGCCGGTTTGCGTTTCGAGTTCGCACATTGCGTTCGGTTCCATTCGGATGGAACCGGTCTTCATGATCCTGGGCCAATCGGCAGCGACGGCGGCTGCAATCGCCATTGAAGATGGCATCAACGTGCAGGATGTGCAGTACGAAACGCTGCGCCGCGTGCTCGTGCAGGATGGCCAAGTGCTCGAATCGGCGAGCGCGAGATGACCCGCAGTCGCTTAACGTCCGTCGCGTTAACATTGGACGACTCGAAGTGATGACGGTAGATTGGACGCAACACAGAATCGATTGCTCGAATTCATGTTTCCGGAAAGCTCATTCGTTGGTTTCTTCCACAGGGAATGTCATGAAGCGGGATTTAGTGGTATGGGCCTGTGTGGCGTGGGCGCTGACGTACTGCTCTTTTGAATCAGTACTTGCACAGGAGGCGACAAAACCGCACCTGCGAAAACATCTGCTGCTAAACGACGGCAGAGTCATGCTAGTGAACACATTTAAGGCCTGGACCGGAAGCATCAACGGCTTGGTCTTTTATCAGCCACGTGGAGATGCGAAATACATTGAGCTCATGCTGCAAAAAAATGTGGATGGCGACTCTTTACTCGATTCCAATTTCGACTCGCCAGGTCGCCTGCTACTAAGAATTCCGCTGGAACGTCTCGATTCTGTTCGCTTCTTGGATAACGGTAACTCTGAAGTCACACTGATTGACGGCCAACTGCTGCGCGGCACACTCCGCGGTTCCGATTGGAGCGGGCAATCAAAATCAGAAGCGGGACTCGATCAAAAACTGTCGTTCGAGGAGAGTGAAGTCAAAGCTGTCCGATTTGACCGTTCGGATCCCAGGCAAGAAAAAGCGGTTATCACAACGACTGAAGGGGAAGAGTTTTCCGTCACCGACTGCTATCGCGACATCGCCGAAATGTCGTTCAGTCGAGCTCAAAACACGAGTTCCGAGCTCGGTGTGAAGACAAGTTCTCGGGCAACGACCGAAGTACCGACCAATGACATCGAGACGATCGAGTTCATCGCCGAGGGAAAAGTCAAAATCACGTTGAAAAACGATCACGAAGTTGCTGGTGAATTGACGACAGGTCTGTACCTTACTGGTGATCTGCTGTACGGCGACAACCAGGAACTTGATTTCGAGTTGCTGCTTTACAGATCGGGCTTCCCCATATTGAGGGAAATGCGGCACGCTGAAGCGGGAAGTTTGAAGCCCAAGCCCGATACCAAGCTGACCTGGGCATTGCCGAAAGCTGAAGACACCTCGACGAAAGTTGGCGCAGCTGAAGGCTACCCGTCTGCAACTGAGGCCGCAGCGGCTGCAAAAAAAGCAGCACCAGCTCGGAAAAAGCCGTCCGTTAGCGCCGAAAGGGTCGCTGCCAGCCGCCTGCGATTAGCCAAATCGCTGATCGACAAAGGACGGGCAGATACTGCTAAGAAGTTCTTGGAAGAAATCGTTTCGAATTACGGCAAGACCAAGGTCGCTACCGAGGCACAAGAACTTCTGGACGGCATCAAGTAGTTGACCGAGATCGACGAGTAGGCCTTTGCAGAGCCAGGGCAATTGCAGTGTTGTAAAGCAATATTCCAAAAGACCGCTTTGCGACAACACCTTGAATCGAAACTTGACGCACAAGGGAAGGACTTCTCAGATTTTGCCTTCACTTGCACTTCAGGCTAAGGCGGTTTCCGCTATCGGACTGGCTTAACTTCCTGCTCCCAGTCTGCCAGCAGTTTTTTCAAATTTACCGCAACAGCCGATTGTTGCGATAACAGATCTGTCTTCTCACTGATATCGCCCGCGAGATCAAACAACCACTCTTCCGTTTCGACCCCTTCAGTGTGACGAACCAGTTTTTGATCCCCATGGCGGACTGCAGACCAAGTCACATCTCCGCGCTTGCCTCGCCAAAATAGCGTCCGCGAAATATCGTCGCGTTGATTTGCGACATGATCGATGACGTCAATGCCATCCAGACGGTCATCACCAACCTCGGCCCCTGCCAATCGAAGAAACGATTTCGTCAGGTCAAATGTGGCGGAAACTTGGTCACTGTGAGTGCCGGCTGCGATGTGATTCGGCCAACGAATAATCAAAGGAACGCGAATCCCCCCTTCGAAAGTGGTGCTTTTGGCGCCACGAAGCGGCCCCATATCGGCTGCTCCCGCGAATCCACCGTTATCCGAAACGAATACCACCACCGTGTTGTCTGCCAATCCCTCGCGATCAATCACGGCCAGAAGTCGTCCGACTTCGGCATCGAGATCCTCGAGCATGGCGACGTAAGTTTTGGCGTCTTTTTCCATCCAGTTTGCTGCGGTCACTTCCTTCTCGCTGTCTTCCGGACCTTGGAATGGAAAGTGCGGACACTCGTGCGCCACGTACAGAAAGAATGGCTGGTTCCTAGAATTCTCTATGAAAGCGACGGCATCGTCTGTAATCAAATGCGTCATGTAGCCTTCGCGATAAACCGGCAAGCGACCTTGGAACAGCACATGCAGGTCGCTGGTTTCGCGATGGTTAAAATAGTGCACATTGCCGCCCAGGTATCCGAAGAAACTGTCCCAACCATGGTCGATCGGATTGAAGTGCGGCTCATAGCCAAGATGCCATTTGCCGAACACGCCGCAGGCATATCCCACATCGGCGAGAGCACCAGGAATAACGGTCTGCTCAGCCGGTAGTCCGAGTTGCCGTTCGTCCGCGAGGCGAATCGCGTCGTCGTAGCGCCCGACGTTGCCGGTACCGATCGCGCACTCCATTCCGCCAGCTCGTTGTTGATAGCGACCGGTAAGAAAAGCGGTACGGGTCGGGCTGCATTCAGGTCCGTTGGCATAATGTTGTGTGAAACGAACGCCTTGTTCCGCCAAGCGATCGATGTGGGGCGTTTTCGCAACCGGATGCCCGTAACAACCGAGATCGCCGTAGCCCATATCGTCGGCCAGAATAAAGACGACGTTGGGCTGATCGGCACTTGACTCCTGCATGGGCAACGACACGCAGAGAATCATTAATAAAAAGACGTGATACGGCAATCGGCACATCATGATGAACCTTTGGTTGAGAGTGGCCTAAGTTTCATGAGATCAACTGTCAAACAATGACACGATCGGATTAGCCGCCGGCCTTTTGATGTTCGTGTAGCACCAATCCCCGTTCATCGTGAAACTTGAAAGTCAATGATGCGGGTCGATCGCCCTTCGCTGAAGCAACTTCGATCAACAAGAATCCGCCGGATGGAGTCGTCTGCCAGTACGGCTGCTTGACCAATCCCTTAGGGTCGGTCGATTCCGGGTCACCGGGTCGGCGTCCGGGGCGCGAGTTGGCGTCCACAAGTGCTCCGCAGGAAAATTCTTCGATACCGGCCGGGTGGATTGAATGATATTGCCAATGGCGGTCGCCACAGACGACATAAAAGTTTTTCGCGATGCCGGTTTCATTCAGCCACGCGAAGAACTCATCACGTTCGTGCTGAAAACCATTGATGTTCGTGTGGTTATCGAATTTTCGGGCGTCGTCCGGACCGACCATGGGATTGGGCGAAATGAGCAATTTGAAAGTTGCATCGCTTTCCGCCAAGGTCGATTTGAGCCAAGACTTTTGCTTCCCACCCCAGATCGACTTGCTCGGGCCATCGGGCATCGCATTGGGACTGCGGTACATGCGGTTCTCGGGGAACCAAACCTGTAAATCGCGAGTGACTCGACGTGTGCGGTACGTCAGGGCATCGGCGTCGTTCGCCGGTGCAACGGGAAGTTGCTCGAGCATCATGTAGCGACCGACCGCAGGCGACGGGTCGTGGTCGCCCGTGTTATCGCCGTCGTCAATGCGGTAGTCGTGATCGTCGATCATCCAATAGGTGGGCACTGCGGCAAACAAATCACGATAGCGCGGTTGAACAAACTGCTCGTGCCATTTTTGACGGAGTTCGGTGACGGTTTCTGCACGGGGAATCTTCGGGGTGTCGTAGTAGACGTTGTCGCCAGTGCCGACGAAGAAATCAGGCTTGATCTTGAGAATGGACTCGAGAGAAGGATAACCGAGATGCTTGTCCGGCCCTTTGTAGGGCTCCGGAAGGTCGGTATTGTTATCCCGCCGGTGGATCTCACGATCGATCCGATCGTCGCCGTGGAATTTGGCGTAGTTCATACCGGTGACGACGACGAGTTTCGCTGGGTCGGTTCCACCAGCGCCCTGCAATGTCTTGAAAGTGGCAACCGGTCCGGCGCCGAATTGCTTCATATTCGGTCCGATGTTGGTTGTACAAACATACTCAGTGCCGGGGGTGAGATCTTCAAACGAAACACGAGCGATGAAATCATGATCTTCCGTGGCTCGAGTGAATTTCTGGATTGAGCGGCCACCGCTTTGCGGCCGCAAGACGAATTCAACATACCCGGGTGCCCCAGGCACGTCGCGATCGACTAGTCGGTCGGTTCGTGTGAGCCTGACTTGGACCAAAGCGCTCGTAGGCGTTAATTCACCAACCATGATCCCCATGCCAGCCATTGGGCCGGATTCGGGAACTGTCGCGGCGGAGGGCTGGGCTGGGCTTTGCTGCTGCGCGGCATGTGCGTGTTGAGCGCTGTCGCCCCAATTCAACAATAACAGACCGGCGAGGAACAGCTTCGGTGATAAAACAGAGTTGTCGCGCAGCATGGCGTTTCCCTTTGAGGCTAAATCTTGAATTCGCCGTGCGGGTCCATTCTCATTCTGACCCATCCGACGAGCCTGATTGAAGAACGAATTTCTCAAGGATGAAAGCGCAAGTCGGTTCGAATCAACAGTATCGCGAGAACGGCCGTTATGGAACTGTGAATTGGGAATCAGAGGTCCGCGTTGTCCTGGCCGTCGTGGAATTCCGACTTTTGGCAACGTCGCTGGAAAGTCGCTTGCATTCCCAGCGGCCGACCGCTACAGTGCACTAGTGCACTAGATTAATGCGTCTCCCAGAGGTTGGCTTATGATTATCGACCCGAAGAGTCACGTTCCGATTTATAGGCAGATCGTCGAAGAAATTCTCAGTGCGATCGCCAGCGGTGTCTACCGGCCTGGAGAAAGCCTCCCCTCACAGCGGGCACTTGCGAAGGAAATTCGCGT
>JANQRQ010000327.1 GCA_028284485.1 Planctomycetaceae bacterium
CCGCTTGCGGGGGAGGTCGGACGCGAACGCGTCCGGGAGGGGGCAAATACATTTAAGGAGTGTCAGCGGAGTTTAGCGACGGAGAGAATATGGCGTGAGATTCGACTTGATTTGGGAGTGGACAATAGGAAGACCCTCTCCCGGGCCTGACGGCCCGACCTCTCCCGCGTGTGGGAGAGGTGACTGTTTATACTTTTGCAGCCCGAATTCATTTGCAGCCCGAATGATTATGGTGCAGTCCGAATGAATACTTTGCAGTCCGGAATCGTGTATCGAACCTTTCGGGCAAATAACAGAAGTCGGCAGGCTGTTACGAAGGGATCGTTCCAGGAGCTACGCAAATGAGAATCGTTGGTGGCATCCTAGTACTGCTCGCAATCCTAACGGTCGGTGTGCCGATTTTCCTCGATACCATTTATCCAACTTGGTGGCAGGATTGGTTTCATTCGATTGGCGACCCGGTGGATCCGTATGGTCATACAATCTTGATCTACTTTCATTGGCGCAGTACTTCGTTCAAGGCGGCGCTGGTTGGCGGATTTGTTGGTGTTTTGTTGATCGCACTCGACTTTGGTTCGCCGACACGCAACAACCGGAATTGAAGTAATCATTCTTCCAGGGCCGTAGTAATGCCACCAGCAACAGCCAGCCGGCTAAGGATTGGCCTAACGATGGCAGGTTGGTACGCGCTGATTCTATTTTGCTTGGCGTTTACGGTTCCGGCTACGAGTACGGGTAACGAATGGAACGGCATCGCGTTTTCGATTGCTTTGTTGGCAATTGGCGCCTATCGACTGGCACGGTTTCAAATCCGTCCAAGTCGGCTTTTTGTATACGGTGTCGGTGCTGCGATCCTGTTCATGCTGCGGCTTGGTGGTGGAGTAATGAGCAGATTCTCCGACTCCGAGACCGCGCTTGTTGTCCAGTGGATTGCATTTGCGCTCGTGCTTGGCTGGATGTGCTGGTGCGCGGCTCATCTTTATAGCGCCGGTCAACCGCAAAAGGATGACGCGAAAGACGCAACTACGTCGGGCGGATCGGAATCTGTTGAGCCATTGTTTTTACAAGCCAAAGATCGCCTGCACCCGACAATTGTGTTGCTCTGGATTGGCTGCATCACCATGTCGTTTATATTGAGAGTAATTCCGTATGCCTTACAACGGTCCCAGTGGCCGTTGGGCGAGCAGGATTTGTGGGTGAATGCTCTCTTCAGTTCCGTCCGTATGGGAACAGGCTTGTTGGGTGTATTGCTGTTTGCCAGTCGAAATCTCCGCGGCAGCGTATTTCCCACGCAGCCTGGCGAATACTTGTTGTTGGTGACTGGAATCTGGTCAGCCTTGAGTTTGCTGCACCGAGCGATTTCGTTGTCACTGCCTCAGCCGGGCAAATCTGCCTACACTCTTTTTGGCCAAGCGGGTGGGGCAATTGGCGATGGGGCGCAGTTTGTCATCACTCTTTTGCTGCTTGTCGCAATTCATCGAGTCGATCGTCGCTGGAAATGGTTTTTTGCGAGTTATATATCGCTAGAGCTGATCCACATTTACGGCTGGAACCTGATCACCTCCAATTACTTGAAGACGATGAATTCCAATATTACGAGTGCTGTTGTCGCGTCTGCTCAGTCGGCAATCCTAGCCTGGGTCGTATGGAAAGACTGGAACGACAACATTGAATACACTTGGACGCATTGGTTGGGCGTCGGATTACTCTTCTGGGAGGCGTTAAGTACATGGCATTGGCTCATCGCGACCCTCTGACTTGGCGATGACATCCGGGCCTGAACTGGCAGGTCTGGCAAGATATCACCCACCGACGGCAGCAGGACGATCCGAAGACCGCCCTGCAACGGCTAGGCATTCGCGAGAGTTTGTCCAACAACTCCCGAATTATCAAAGGAAACTTACTCCAGAAGTTTCTTCGCGCCGTCAACCTCCGGAGCCGAGTCCGACTCTTTAATCGAAAGGTCGGCATAAATCACGCGGTACTTCGTCAAACCGGTCGGTTTGTACCAGAATACCGGTTGATCGGCATCGCCTGGCTTGGCCCCATGGCCAGCGTAGTGGGCGTCCGATTCTACGGGCAACGACAATGCAAATTGAAAACCGCGACCAATCTTAGCCGCGTCCTGCATCTGGTCTGCAGTTGGCGCTTGCTCTTTGGCAGTGGGTTCTCCTTGATGATATGTTTCCACCAAATAGGTCGCCACGTATTGGGCAATGGCCGCCGCGTCAAAACCGGTCGGGAATTTGTTGCTGCCCTTCGTGCACATGGTTAGCGTTGCGATGAAATCGGCCTCCGTCGGCGTCGAGGCATCGAATTCGGCTTCGACGACGTTGTAACCCTCTGGAATCTCCGTGCTAAACAGCGATTCGTCGAGTTCGACGTTGAACTCGTAGTTGGACATCACAATTTGCATCTGCGGAGGACCGGCCATCGTCATTTCGATGCGGACCGGAAGTTTCGTCTCGGGATCGGCCCACAAGGTCATTGGCTGGACCGGTTGGCGGAAGCGAAATCCCACGACGGTTCGCCCGTCCAATTCTTTTTCACCCAGCGACTCGACTTTCGCATTGGGGTCGGCGACCGCTTCTTGCAGAGAAAGGCGAAGCACATCAAATTGATTGGTTTGCAATCCCGCTTTCGATTCGGCGGGCAAGTTAACGAAATTGAATACCGTTGCCGTTTTCGTATCGGGGTTCAGGCCAACCATTTTGCCCGCCTGCCAATCCACGATGTTGATGTGGCCACCCTCAAGTTCCTGTCGAGAATGTCGCGGCTCGAGATAGTAAACCTTCATCCGTTGAGTTGGCTGGCCTGTCATCGTTGCGACTGCGTCGTAACGGGCCGACCTGGCTTTCACGAAGTTATCCACCACCTCGTCGAGTGCCAACGCGGGTGTGGCCGTCTGTTGGGTCAGCCAAATCATGCCCGCGATAACGATGGCCGCAGCCGTCCAATGAGGGATCTTGTAGCGCATGAGAAACTCTCCCATTCTTGAAATCGCAAGACGGCGGGATCGAGGCGAGTGAGCCTCGTCGTAAGCAGCCAAAACCTGCTTCTTGAGTCGCTCGCCGTGCTCCTCATCGACCGATGTATCAACCGGCAATCGATCAAAAAGGGCATCCCAGTCATCTTTTTGGTGTTTGTTCATTTAGGTATCTCCCCGAACGTCGCCCGGGGTCGCATGCCCGGTTTGCTCACATTCTCGGAGGTGCTCTCGCAGCTTGCTGAGTGCGCGGCTCAAGGCCACCCGCACAGTCCCGTTTTCTATGCCGAGTACGTCTGCGATTGTGTTGTGTTTTAGCCCCGCGAAGTATCGCAGCGAGATGATCGATTGTTCGCGATCCGACAACTCGCCGAGTGCCCGAAAAATGTCCTCCCAGTCGGCGGGAGCATCGTCGGCGATCAAGGACGTGCTGACCGCGGAATCGATTGTTCCCATGCGGGCGGCTGTTTCGAGTAACTCGCGTCGGCGAATCGACTGCCGCAAATGGGCGTTGATTTCGTTGGTCGCGATGCGAAACAGCCATCGGCGGAAGTCCTCGGCAGTCGATCCGGTAAATTCACGAATACGCGCAGCCACTTTTAGGAAGACCTCCGACGTGACATCCTCGGCAATGGCGCGCACCAGCAACCGCCGTACGCAATACGCAAGTATCGCGGGATAGAAGTGGTCAAACAGGCGTCCGAACGCGTCGCGATCGAAGCGGGCTTGCTTGACTAGGTCATCCACCGGGTCGTTCCGGCTTGATTGGTGGTTGTCGGTCATTCTGTAAGGATCAATGCGCGAAACACTCAACTGTTACAATGGAATTGCGAAAATTCGCCAAATTGGAAACTAATCGGCCCGTCTTGGTCGATCTGAAGTGTTGATGCATTCGGCTATGTTATCGATGGCAAACGGTCACGATCTTACGGTGACTCGAGCCTCGGTGTACCGCTTGATCGTTTTTCCCACTTGGGCCTGTAACGAGCATTTTCGTCAGTGGGGTCCTGCAAATGGTACTCACCCTGGCTCTTCCTGTTTATGTAGTTGCAATTGATCTGCATAAATTGCCTACGCTGCCGAGATGGTTGTCAGTCGATTTCCCAGTTTCGGCGGTCAGGGCTCGGGTATCGCGACTTGTGCGCTTGAGATGAAGCCAAGCTCAAAGACCGGTGAAATGTCCCAAACCATTCCGATTCCTCATTGCAGTTTTGACTCTGGCATGTCAAAAATAGAGAACGCGATCCCGGCCCCCAGGGACGCATCCCTGTTCGAATCCGATGGCAGGATCCGGAATGTCGCGGCTAAACACGAAACGATGGCGGCTATCGTTGCTCGCCGGGCTGCTCCTATGCGGATGTGAACTTTCGTTGCCGGAAGAAAACGTCCCTCTCGAGCGATACCTACGCCCCGACTTTGCAAAAATCGATGTCGATCAGGTCGATTTGCACTTGGTCGACGACTTACAAGTCTCGGCAGCGGAGGTCGCCCAACTGCGGGCCGAGCGGAGCGCCATCCCAATCGAGGAACGGCGTCAATTTCCAACTGGCGATGCTGTTCGAGTCGGTCGCGATGAACACGAAAGTTACCACGCACTGCACTTGCAGACCGTTGATTTCTACAGGGAGCATACCAACGACTCGCCAGAAGCTCGCGGGCCGGCTGAAAAGTTTTTATCCGCCTGTGCAGATTTCGTCACCGGGCACGAGACCGCGCTACCGGCAGACGAAATTGTTGAGTTGGGAGAGGCGGCCATCGAAGCCGGGTCGGCCGATCCGAATGTCGCTTTAAGTCTGGCCCTACGATATGTCGATATCGGGGAATCTGAAACGGCTTACTGGAGAATCCTGGAGTCATTGCAGGGGTTGCAGGTCGAAAGTGTTTCGCCCATCGTTCGTTGTTTCGCCACGATTTGGCGATTCCGGTTGGCTGTGCAGATTAATCCTCATGCCTACCGGATTCACGACAAGGGGCGGTACGAGGCGACAAGTGCTCTCGTCGATTTGTGGTCTTCCATGAACGACTACGATCGACTGCGACAGTTGCGGTTTCAAATTGATACGCTGTTTTTGGATCGGCTCAACCATCGGAGCCTGGAAGACTTGCTGGTGGCATGTCTGGTTGAGGGCGACGTGCCGATGTGGCAGTTGCATATGGTTGCCGGCCAATACTATTGGGCTCTGGCGTGGAACAGTCGCGGCGGCGGCCCCGACTCGGTCGTCAGCGATAGTCGATGGCGGCGGTTCTACCGAAGCTTAGCCAGGTCTTATTGTCACTATCTTCGGGCTTGGCAACTGGATCCCGAAGTTCCCGAAGCATCGGCGGCCTTGGTGCGGGTGGCTTCGACTGGAATTGAGTTTCTTGTGAGCGATGAGGGGGGGAGTTCCGATTTCGACTTCAGCCGGCTCGATGACGTTTCCGGCAATTCCCATACATTTTTGTCGACGGTGATTTCTGCTGGTGTTGAACCCTGGACGACAAAAGACTGGTTTTTTGAGTCGGTCCACGCGGAATTCGATTATGAGCCGGCTTACGAAAGCTATCTCTGGTCGATGATGCAGCAACAGAGCGGCCGCTACGAGGATCTCATTGAATTTGCGCAATCCTGCCTCGCGACCCAGCGGTGGGATACTTTAATACCATCTCGATCGCTGTCGATTCTCGAACGAATCTATCACCAGGTCCGTTCCGCGGAGCACTTCGCGAGAATTCCCGGCGTGCTCGACGTCGCTCATCGGTTTGTTGACGGTGTCAAACTGGCCAAGCAGGAAGGCCTCGAACCGCAGGGAGAAACGGCGTCTAACTACGCGTTTGCTGCGAACATTTTCGTCCATGGTGGTTGGAATGACGAAGCGCGGAACCTGTTTGAGGAATTGGGCGATCGTTTATCGCAATGGGATTTCGATCAGCTTCGAGAGAAAAAATCGTATTTGCAGGGACGTACGGCGGCAATGCTGGGCCCCGCTGGGGCCGAGGTGCAAGAGCTGAATTCGCAAATCACCCGTTGGGAAAGCGATGCTTCGGTGGAACGAGTACAGCAGCTCCAGGAACGATTGGCCGACGTTCGACAAATCGATTCCAGCCCGGAATCACAACCCTATTACGACGATCTTGCAGAATGGCTTCGGCAAACTGAAGCATACGAAGCGGGGGAATGGGTTGAAATCGAATTCGACCAAAATCTTTCCGGTTTGAGGCTACTGTCGGGCGATGTCGAAATAATTGATAAACAAACGGCACACATTAAAGGAAAGGAAGGCCATACGGGGCCGGTTCTGACATTGATGAAGTCTTTTGCCCTTCCATACGTGGTCGAGGCAACCATGACCTACTTGCCTGATGAGTCGACTAAATCGCGCGACGCCCTGATTGGAATTGTCTTGGGACATGCCGTGACGTATGGAAATCCGACCGATGCCTACTTTCATTTCGGGGCAGCGTTCAACGACGGGACAAACAATTACAACGGAACAACAGCGATTCGTCGTTTGGCTGGGGGACGAACCCGTCGGGACCAATTTGTCAAGTTTGCACAGGGGCCGACCAATCGGCTGAGAATCAAAGCCTGGACCGATCAGCAAATGTTTTTCGTCGACAACTATCCGGCCGGCGACAATCCTCGGTTTCCGACAAATGGGCACATGATTTCCTTTGGCAGCCCGAATCGGCCGATGAATTCATCGGGGCACCAGTCATTCCTCATTTCACGAGTGCGAATCCGCAAGCTTACTGATGAAGCTCCACCATCATCTGATGATATCGGCAGTTACTTGGCCTACTACGAACGTGCGCTCGAGCACAATCCGGAAGATGCTTTTGCCAAGTACCAAATTGCCAATGCCTGTTTGTCCCTGGGCGATTCTGCTCGGGCGCTAGCTCTGCTGCAGGAAGTTGAACCGGAATTGGGAGGCATGAGCCCGTTTCATTACCTGATGGGGCTGGCATTGTGGAATGCCGACCAGCATGCCCAAGCCCGCGATGTGCTCAGCAAGGCCGTCAACAGGGACGAAGGGAGCGCGCTCGTTCAGTTTCACTTTGCGGAGTTGCTTTCGACCAGCAACGTCGAATCGGTCCGTGACGGCAAATGGGCCTATGAGTTGGCGTATTCTGCATACCGCGGCTACCACCAGGAAGAAAATCCTGCGGTTTTCACCATCCTGGCCGCCGCCTGCGCCGCCAACGGCGACTTTGAATCGGCCGTCGATTACCAGACGCAGGCACTCGAGTTCGCGCCCGAACCGAGCCACGCTCAGTTGGAGCGATATATCGAACTCTACCGGCGTGGGGAAGCCCGCCGGGAATCGACGAGCGACCGCTATCGCGTGCGGCCGCTGCAGGTGACTCCCTTTGTGGGAGACGTCTGGGCACGAAATGCGTTTCCGGTGAATCCGTAGAGCGGTTTGCTTTTCCTCGTGGGCGTTTCTGGCTCCTGGGAGCCAGCTATCATAGAACAAGACACGATTGTCGCGGCCAAAAGTCAGCGTAATCCGCTGTCGCCATGACGCCATGCGTGCTTGGACACGAAGTTCGGCCCGATCATTGGGGCGGTTCCCCGAGACCATCCGGTCCGTAGCCTCCTTCTTCGATCCCTTCGGCACCGTAGCCGCCCTCTTCGTCTTCGTAACCTGCGCCGTAGTCTTCATCTGTATCGGAGTAACCGGACTCGATACCGTATCCACCGGCTCCGCTCCCGTACCCGCCGTAACCACCGCTGATTCCTGGGAGTCCGTAGCCGCCGCCGTACATGCCTGCTTGCTGCTGCTTAAGGAACTGACGGACAGTGACACCATCATCCACGCCGCCTGATCGGGGCGTCACCAGGATCCCGTAGTCGCGCATCCAGAATCGCAAATTGTGAGTGTCTTCCAATGCTTGGAGCGCGGCGCCTAGTGACAAATCCTCCATCTTGAAAGTTATCCGCACTGGAGTCTTTGAATCGGCAAAGGCAGCGTTGTCGACGAGGATGTTGATATCATGCAGCTCACCAATGAACTCCATTCCGTCTTCAACCGGGACATCGATGAATTCAATCGTTGTCTGGTCCTTGAGAGCGCGTGAAGTTCTTTCTGCTACTGGCACGGTCGTCGTCGTCGGGACGCGCACTGCATTTTGGCCGGGTGACTGGTATGGTTCATCGCCAACTCCGCCATCGCCGCCGTAACCGCCCCCATATTCCTCTAAGTCGTCTTGTGCACCTTCTTCAGCCTCTTCGCCGTATCCGCCACCACCGCCGGCTCGAGAGCCTTCCGGCGCTTCGATTTCGATGCCCACATCCCACCCGGACATTTCCATATCCATCATTCCTCCGGGATAGCCCATTCCCATCACTGTGGGAACTGACTGACGGCCGAGCAAATAGGCCGCGCCCGCTTCAGTTTCAGCAAGCTGCGATTCCGCGTCCAACAGCGCAGATTCGGCCACTTTCAATTCCAGTTTGGCGAGTTGCAATTCCTCCTCCGACAGCACTCCTTTGGAGTGCAGACGCTCTCGGCCCTTCAGATGGTGGCGGGCCTGTTCCAGCGAATGCTTCGCCTCCTGAAGTTTGCCGCGATGTGCACGCCACGATTGCCGCAAGGCCATCACCTTTTGCACGACTTCCAGTCGTGTTTTGTTCAACTGAGCTTCTGATTCACGCACTCGGGCTTGAGCGACCTGAATGTCGGGATTATTCGAAAAAGCGTGCTGCAACATTTCTGCCAGGCTCGGCAGGCCTGGTTTGGCCGCTTCCATTCCCCCTGCCATCCCGCCGGTTCCTTCCATTCCTCCCGCCATTCCGCCGGTTGCTCCCATAGCGGCGTCTCCCTGGGCTTCACCATAGCCGGCTCCTCCCCCCGGCGCTTGGGCAGAATCGCCGTACCCGCCTGTGGCTCCATCGCCCAGTTCCTCGGCTTCTGCTTCTCCGCCGCCCGCTTCCTGATACGAATCGTCGGCGACTTCAAAACCTTCCGAGTCGTACTCATCGAGTTCGACACTCACGCGATAGACGCCATCTTGTGCTTGCAGTGGATTGGCTGCGATCAGACCGCACGCAATCATCAAAGTCAGCTGGACAACGCGGCGTGCCTGTTGCCGATTTCCCTCGTCTTTCATCGATGTTTCGGATTGATGAGGATCTTTAACCGTTGGTATTAACATGGCTGATCTCCTGTTCGAAGTCCTGTTTGATTGCGCGGAATAGCCAGGTTCCCCCGGTGATCGAGGCGAGGCTGTCGTTTTGTGAGGCCCATTTCAATGCCAGCCGGTAGCAACGCAGTGCGCCAGCCGGATCATTTCTTTCCACGAGATATTGGTCGCCCAATTCTCTCAGCGAGTCAAAGCGTGTTTTGGAGTTCTTACGGGGCGGCTGGTTAATTGACGATGGCTGCCGGTGAACGTCTTGAGATGTTGTCGCCGATCGGACGACTCGTACCGGACCTTGCGGAGGCCTTCGATCGTTGTTGTTTGAAGTTTCGACAGCCTCAGCCTGTTGCCGATCGGGCAGTTCTGACCGCGACTGATTGATTCGATCGGTCGCCGATCCCTGGTGTTCCGAATTGGCGGTTACGCGGGCGTTAGGGTCACCCTCTGCCGATTTCGGCGCCCCGAGGGTCATCGTCAACAGCCCCAATCCGTAGCAGACGATTAGGCCAGTGGCGTATCCGCATCGCCGAATTCGACGTCGCAAACGCACGGTCGACGTCGTTTGCTGCAAGAGCGCATCACGGAATTCCGGACGGCCGACCCACTCGTCACGGGCCTGGAAGTCATCGAACATTTCGTCGTGTGCTTTCCCGCGGGATACCATCGGAATGTTCCTTTGTGCAGATTTACTCGTCGGGGCCATAGGCCCGCTGAAACGCAAGTCGGGCGCGTGTCAGTAGGGATTCGATCGATTTCGGCGTCGCCGAACGCGCTTCGGCAATTTCTGCGATTGTCATTTGGTCGACATACTTTGCCTGCAATACGAACTCGTAGTTCTCGGGGAGGGATGCCAACGCAGCCGCAATGCGGTCGGCACGTTCCCGGTTTTGGATTGACTGGTCGGTCACCGCTTCCGATTTGTGTCCGTTGACACCATGACCGTTTTGCGCCGCCCCGGTTGATTGCCTTCGATATTGATTCCGTAGAATGTTGGACGCGATTCCCCTCAGCCAGCCAACGAACGTCGCCCGTGCCGGATCGAATACGCGTATGCGGCGAACGGCGGTTGTCCAGGTTTCCTGAACGACATCTTCCGTTGACGACTGCGTGCCGCCACATCGCCAGCGCACGTATCGATAGAGTTGGTCGAAGTTCTCGTCATATAAGGTACGCCACGCATTTTCATCGCCCGCCAAGACTGCGTTGTGCAGCAGCGCTTCGTGTGCCGAATTCCCGCCAGACGTCATCGCGTGGGCTCGAATCGAGAAGTGCTGGATTGGATTTCCGGGCCGAGCAGAGACGACTTACGATTGCATCGCGACAGGGGCAGAGTTGGTCAGCCGGCAGTCGTGGCGAATCTTATTCTCAGCCAGTCAACTGAGAATTGTCGCGAGAAGGCCCAATCCTTCGCAACAAAATTGATTTTGAGTCTGAAAAATCGAAAAAAACGCGTGGTGGGCGACTGCGGCTGCGACAGCCCGGCCGGCAGGGCAAATTCGATTCGATCTTTCCCCAAATCCTCAATTGTGTTAAGCAGTCGCACCGATTTTCGAGATTCTCGAGGGGATACTCGACGGACTGCACTTCAACGACGAATTCGACACGACTTTTGAATCAGCGTGTCTCGTTTTATTGTTGAAATCCCAGCCACTGAATTGAGTTACGTTATTTGCACGCGCGGCCGTGTTGCCAAGCGAAGGATCGATTCCCGTGAGACTGCCTTCCAGGACTGCAATGATCGCCGCCATAGCCTGTTTCTGGCGATGGCTGCTTTCGAAAGCTCGACTCGCCTGGGGGGCCATCGTCGTCTGGTGTCAGCTGCAGTGGCAGAAACGGTTTGCTCGCACTGACTGGCCGATTCCCACGATTACCGGAATCATCGGTCTGTTGCTGATGTTGCTACTGTTGCTGTCGCAGGCCTGGCCTTGGATCAACCGGACCTCCGCGGGAACTGCAGACCAGACCCCACCGCGGAATTCAAACGTGCTGGAACCGCCGCCAGCTATGGTCGAACTGTCGCTGAACTCCGAATTGGAACTGTTTGATTCCGCCCCGAGAGCTGAGGAATCAGCAGAGTTCAATCCCTTTCCGCCTGACTTTCAGTCTGTTATTCCGCGTCGGGAAGAGCCGGAACCCGAACCATTTACTCCTCGATTCCCCGATGCGTTGACCGTCGATGTCGAGGTAATCGGAGTCAGGTCGCCAAGGAGTCGCCAAGATTGGGCGACAAGGCAGTTTGACGAAGCTTGGTATACCGTGCAAACCGAGAATGCCGGAACTTTCATTCCCCCCGAGTTTGATTGGCGGGCGGGCAACGGCACAGCGCCGGATGCTGCAGGGGATCTGTGGGACCGATTCAATTTGACGCGCGACATCGGCCCCATTGAGCCGGTCGCGTACCAATCTGAGCAGGTTCCTACACAACTGGCGAGCGCCTTGACCAGCAACGACGAGCCTCGGCCCGGTCAAAAGGACGCTTCTGAGGCGACGGCCGTTCAGATTTCGGTGGAACGTCAGCCGCCGGAAACCATTCTCGTAAGGCAAATCAATGAGTACTTTCTCAATATCCGTAACAATGGGCCGGAATCGGTTTCCCATTTCCGGATCGAAGAAGTCGTGCCGGAGTCGCATCGAATTATCGCGGTCGAACCTGCAGCGAATCTTGAGGGAAATGTCCTGAATTGGGTCCTGACAGATCTGCAGTCAGGCGAATCGCGCCGACTGCGCGTACAGTTTTTCCCAACGGAAGAGGGAACAACGGAATCAGTCACTCGCATTCAAACGGTCGCGGCTGTTTCATCGCAGTCGATTGTGACCGGTGCCAAGCTGAATCTCGAAATCGACATCGCAGAGCAAGTCGAACAGGGGGACGCGCTGCCGATTCGTTTTCGCGTGACGAACGGTGGCACGGCAGCCGTTCAAAATGTGGTATTGAACGTCGATCTACCCTCCGAGTTGGATTATCACTACACGCGGAAGCTGAAATACTCCATTGGGGATCTTCCGGCTGGTAAGACCCATACATCTCGGCTAACGGCAAAAACTGCGCGTGAAGGGTTGGCGATTATCTATGCCGCTGTGTCGACACCCGACGAGATTCATTCGCAGGCAACTGCGGAAAGTCAGGTGTTACCACGAACGTCGCCACCTGCCGAAACTCGCGAACCAATTCCGACCGGAACGCTTCCGGATCCTTCGTGCCTTTGTGAGCCGATCATCCGCTATCCGCGGTAGGCCAGGTTCGTTCAACTCCGAAACGTTGGCGACTGAATTATAAGATTCTACTGAAGCGACTCGTTTGTCGAGCCGCCAGCATTCCGGCCAGCGAACACCGGCGCATTCTGCCGGTTGGGATCGCCTGTTGAGTGCACGAGCCCTTGAGCCGCAACTCGTCTCCCCTTGTGATACCGAAGTGGGTCTTCGGGTTTGCCAATGGCGGGTTGCCATCTGGACAAGATTACCCCACAGAATGCGCACATTTCTCGCGAACACCAACCGGCGAAACCTGCCGTTCAGTTTGTGAAAGCGCGAAGACAAGGCGGAGGGCATTGGGCGTGAATTCTGCGGGCCTTCGCGAAAACGGGCAGGTATTGGCATCCGTTGAAAGCTCGATAATTCTGCAACCTATTGAGAAATAGCATCTTGTGTCGATTCAGGCCGTAATTGTGACATGCGGCACTTTCGACAAAGCCCTTAGGATTTCTGCCATTGGAATAATTCCATTCAACTCTACGACCCGTTTTTTCCGAAATTGCAGAATAACTGTGACTACCGGAGTAATCGTTACAGTCTCACAAAGCGGAACGATCGGGACAATCGATGAAAATCACACGAGCCAGCGTCTTGCAGACCTTCATTGTCTCTATGGCGCTTCTAGGATCCGTGATCTGCCAGCCGACCTATGGTGACGACGTTGGAGTCGTTCGGATATCGTCCGGACCGGCGCCAAAGCAAGCCGGGGCGGCTACTGTCAATGACAATGGAAGTGCCGCGCCAGGCGTTGTTAACGCCACTGGCGTTTCCGTGGTCAATTCACAACCGCAGGGCAACGTCGTAACAGTTTCGAATTCGCCCCCAGTGGTGACATCGACGCCCAATGCCGGGCAGTATGTGGGCAGCGCTCGTGTGGAAGGAGCCGGTCCGAATGTCGGATTCCGTCACCAAACCGGCGGTGGTATGGGTGTTGAAAATGGCTACAGCAATATCGATCTTTATGTTCCCCTGGTTTATGAAGCCGGCTATTCCGCATTGTATGCTGACGCATCGGCGATCCTCACGAACGACTCTCAAGGCGGCGTTAACCTGGGTATGGTCTACGCGACCTACAGTCAGGCGTTGAATCGCGTATTCAAAATGTCCGGATGGTGGGATCTCGACAATGGTGCCCAACGGCAATACAAGCAGGCCAGCGTCGGTTTCGAGTCATTAGGCGATTGGCTCGATTTCCGGATCTACGGATACATTCCCGTGGGTGACGTTGAGAACACGCTCGCGACTTCCATCCTTCCCACCGCAAGGTTTGAAGGCAATGCCATCTTGCTCCAAAAGGCTTCGCTCGTCGAATCGGCGTTTCGTGGATTTGACACGGAGATCGGTGGGCCGCTGCCATTGATCGGAAAGTATGGCATGTCGGGATACCTTGGAGCCTATTACTACACGGCCAAGAACGACCAGAACTTTGGCGGTGTGAAGGTTCGCTTCGACACGCAAGTGACCGAAGACTGGAATATGGGATTAACCGTGACCGACGATCGGGTGTTCGGCACGAACGTTGTTCTTAATGTGGCGGTTGTCATTCCGGACGGCAAACCAAGTCGCTGGTTCCGCCGCTTGCCCACACGGGACCGAATGGCGACACGCGTCGTGCGTAATCCCCGCGTCACAACGCACACTCAGACACAGATTTTGGATGTTCCCGCCATCAACCCCGTCGACGGGGAACCGCTACTCGCGGTTCACTTTCGACCGGGGGCTCCGGCTGGCGGACTTGGTACGTATGAGAGTCCATTCAACGATTTTGATCCGTACAACATGTGGCCCGCCGCGACTCGCGATCAATTTGATGTCTTGTTCGTCAATGGGCCCGGAACTCTCAGTGACGGTGTCACCTTGTCTGACAACCAGCGTTTGCTGAGCCAAGCCAGGCTGCACAGATTTGACGCCATCGGTTGCGGAGTTCTTTCGACATACAATCTTCCTGGATACGTTCCTGGTTCGGCACGCCCGGTATTGCGACTCGCCGACGGAGTTGCCGGCGATGCCATCGTTTATTCAGCCAGCAACAACGAAGTTCGTGGCTTTGTCTTCGATGGAACAACCGACACGGCTGACGTGTTTACAACCGGTATCATGACAGCACCAGGGGCAGCCGTTCGCGGCTTCTCGATTCGCGACAACGAGTTTAACACCGTCGTGAATGGTGTTGTGCAATCCAATACTTTGGGGACCGCTGCGGTACCTGCGATCGGTATCTTTACCGACAATGTGCTGAACGGAAATGGTCGCGAATCGGTTAAGGGTTTCTCTCTTGTCAACTCTGGCGGCGCAGACTTGAACCTGCTTGTTGCCGACAATACTGTCTCCAACTTCCTGGGTGAAGATGCCGACAACGACGGAATCCTCGGGCCCGGCGAAGACACCGATGTCATGAACGGCGTTCTTGATCTCGGCGAAGGAATCGTCATCACATCGTCGGGTCTCGGCAGCTTTATCAATGCCGTCCCGGATCCCGGAATGCGAAATCGGGGCATTCTTGACAATGTCGTCACAGGCAACGGCACGGGACTTATTGTCCGTACGCTTATGGATGGCGAAGTCATTGCCACCGTCGAAGGAAACACGTTCGACAACAACATCGACCTGTTTACCGGATTCAAGGCCGAGGCGGATAGCGGCGACATTACGCTGCTCTCGCTCGCCGACATGTCCGTGTCCGGCAATGCCGGCAACGGCGTCTTGCTGAGTGCACTTGATACCGGTTCGGTGACCGTGCCGATGAGTGAAGACGTTAACAACAACGGAATCCTCGATACGGAAGATACCAACTTCAACGGAATCCTCGATCCGGGTGAAGACACGAACGGCAACGGTATCCTCGACACCGAAGATGTCCAAGCGTTCGGAATGATCGGCTACGGCGTATTGGATAAGGGCTTTACCGGCAACACCGTGACCAACAACGGCGGAACGGGAGTCTTGGCACACGCAAATTCCGGTACCGTAACAGCGTTCATCGGATCGCCGGATGACCTCATTCCGGACGACACGATTATTGGTACCAACGCCAGCCCGGATAACTTGATTACCGGCAACGGCATCGGCGTCGGCATGACAATCGCGCCGACGGAGGATGCAAATTCCAACGGTATCCTCGATATGGGTGAAGACACGAATTTGAACGGCCGGCTCGATCTTGGCGGCGGAACCATCTTCGGTGGAATCTTCAACAATGCTCTCGACAATACCCTTAATCCCACTTTGAACAACAACGTCGGCGACATTGTTCAGCTGAATTCCGATGCCGGGGATATCGGCGTGGGATTGATCTCGCTCAGCGGGATCGACAATAACAATATGAGCAACAGCGGCGGAGACGCACTGTCCATCAATACGACGAATGGCGGCTTCGTGACGTCCGCTTCGATTTCCAATAACCGCTTTAGCAATCCCATGTTCCATGTGATTTCCGTCGATTCGAATTCTGGCGGAGTCGGACTGGGAATCGTTGAAAACAATACGTTCGACCGCACGGTTCGCGGTACCGACGGTATTCGCATCATCGGGCGGAACTCGGCGATCTCAGGTCGTATTATTCGGAACACGTTCATCGGCGATCCGGTGGCCAATCCGAACGAAGATGCCAACAACAACGGCGTACTGGATGCCGGCGAAGACTTGAACAACAACGGTGTTCTCGATGTGGGCGTCGGCGTGGGCGTCAACGTGGTGGCTCGCGGCGGCAGTGTGACGATGTCCATCGGCGAGGACGATCCCATGTTGCCGGGTGCCAGTACCTTCGGCAATACGTTTGATCGAAACGTCGATGCCTCGATTGCCTTGGATGTCGGTGGCGGAGCACTGTTCGCACCGGACGTAACGCCCAACATGTCGTCGTTTACCATCGCACGCAATACGATTACCAACACGCAGCCCGGTGTCCCGACGGAAGATGCCAACAATAACGGCGTGCTGGATGCCGGCGAAGACTTGAACGGCAACGGCATTTTGGACACCGAAGGCTTCTTCGACGGCGATGCCATCAGCATTCGGACATCGGGGTCGGACACTTTGTTGTCGGGAACCACCATCAACAACAACTCGGTGACCGATAGTTCTCGAAACGGTATGCAATTCCTGCGGGCGGACGATGCTCGTGTCGATTCGACGACGATCTCCTACAACGACATTTTGAGAAACGGGCGTAACGGTCTCGATTTCGTCGCCTTCGGCAGCGATATGGACCTGCTCAACTACGATGTGATGAACAACGTCATCATGAACAATACCTTCCGTGCTATCGACATCGAGTCGGGTTCCGATGCCCAGACCGAGGTCGATATTATGGACAACATTCTCACATTCAACGGCTTGGGTGGTATTCGCACCGATGGCAATCGTTCGGCCGGTGCCTCGACCCAACCGTTCGGGTCGGGTGATGCTCCCACGATTACCGGTATGTGGACCAACAACCTCATCGCCGACAACACCGGGCCAGGTATCGAGATTTTGGACGTCACGACGGCGTTCATCGGTAACGGTACTGAAGCCGGCCGTAACATGATTGTGCGAAACATGAATGGTGGCGGCAGCGTCGCGGCGAGTAATGGCGACGGAATCTACGTTCAGGGGGCCGTCAACGACGTGACCATCGACCTGAACACCATTGCCTTCAACGCGGGCGACGGTATCGACGTCAATACGATTCTCAATCACACGCTCTTGGGCGAAATTCGTCGTAACGAAATCCACGACAACGAAGGGGACGGTGTCGAGTTGGCCGCTGGATTCAACTCGTTCAACGGCTCGCTGGGAACGAATGCTGACCCATTCCGTGTCGTCTTTAACACGATCTCCGACAACAACGGTCGTGGTGTCGACGTGATGAACCGTGCTGACGCTGACATCAACCTGATCGTCGACGACAATATCATTTCGTCAAACGGCGAGGAAGGCTTGTACGTGGTCAATACGTCGTCCATGACTCAGTCGCAGGACGTGCCGAGTCGTGATGCACTACCGGCCGATGGCTTAGTCAACGAATTCCCAACGATCGACATCGAAGTGAATCGCAATATCATCAGCGACAACGGTGAACTCAACCTCACGGCACCGATCGACAACGGCGGAATCAACACCAACATCGGTGGTGTCGTTGTTCGAGTGGGTACTGGGCGGTTCAGTCGGGTCAGATCCGAGTTTAATGACAACGCGGTCTTCGGTAACTTCGGCGACGACTTCTACTTCGAGTCGTTTACGTCGACCGTCGATCCGCCTGCTGTCCAGGGTATGTTCCCGGTTCGGACCAACGCGGTCGCGTCACAAGACCCGCTGGCACAGATGGACGTCGTTTCCTTCCAGGGGAACACGGGCGACTCGATTCTTGTGACGGTGGCCGGAGCGTTTTACAACAACGCCGATGCGGTCTTCAAGTCGCGGGTCGTCGGTGCTGCTCCTCCCGGACCATTCCAGAACGCAGCACGCCGTCGAAATGCCCAACGGCGGATCGGTGGCGTCGGCAATCCCTTGGGTGATGGTATTACCACCCCCGGCTTTGACGGATTTGAAGGAACTGGTTTGAGTACCTTCCGCGTCGAAAGTACATTCGACGATTCCGGATTTACTTCGGGAATCGGTTTCATCACCGATATCATCCAGACGGGAGCGTCACCCGACGTTCTCATTCCGCTGGGAGCTCCGTTCCACACTCCATTTCCGACTGTCGACGAATTTCGCTTCCCATTCGGTTGGGATGGAGACAGCCTTTCCATCGGAACGGTCTTCCCGTAGTCGAATTATCGCGTAGCAATTCCAAACAGCCGTTCCGAATCGCCGGAACGGCTGTTTTTTTGGTGGGGGGCGGTGGGATGGTCCCAAGGGTTGATGGCTCACGTCTGATTGAAGTTTTCCGGATCTTCAAGCCGGACAGCCACGCCCGAGCGAAACTTCCGCAGCCCATCTGAGCACTCCAAAACCAACGCCCCTTCCGCGTCGATACCTCGGCAAACCCCGCGTACGTGCTCCGACTCCACGATGAGGGAAATCGCATGTCCAGTCAGCACACACGCGTCCTGCCACTGGTCTAAGATCTCTGCCGTGCCGACCGATAGTCGCTCCAAGTCGCTCCACATGCGAGTGACGAGGTCAATGACGGATTGCGTTAGCGAATGCGGTTCTGGGAGCAATTCACAAACCGCGATTGCCGCTTGATCCAAGGGGCCAGCCGAGTCGTCAAACGAATTGTTGACATTCAGGCCGACACCGACGACCAATCGCTGAGCCGATCCAGTCGACGTTTCAACCAGTATGCCACACACCTTGCGACCATTGATGAGGACATCGTTCGGCCATTTGATGCCGACATTTCTGCATGCGTCAGCATTTGCCGCTTGGCCCTTTAACAAATCCACAAGCAGGCTGTGTACCGAAACGGCTGCGGTCAACGAAACTAAGGGCCAACGATCGGTACTCAATCCGATCTCCTGCGGATCAACAATCAGCGAAAATGTCAGTGCCCCATCTGATGACAGCCAGGTGTTCTTGCCTCGTCCCCGGCCTGCCGTCTGTCGCGGGGTAAGTACGAGCAACGGAAAATTGCCATCAACTCCGCCCGCGATCTGCAGAGCATGGCTGTTTGTCGATTCGATCTGTTCGTGATAGTCGATCCGCGCAATTGGTGTCTCGTCGGTAATGCGCGGGAGGTCGAACATTACGAATGATCGCTCCTGATCCATACTCTCGTGGCATCACTCGGAGGCCTGCGGCTTGTCGATCAGTAACAATCCTGCCACCGTCAATGCAATGCCGCAAATTAACCAGGTGGTGAGTGGTTCGTCGAAAACCATCACCGCCACAATCGACGCCATGGCAATTTGCGACGCGTTGAGCAAATTGACTCGCACGACCGTTATTCGCCTAAGCGCTGCTCCAATCGAAAAGAACGCAATGGCGTTAAATATTCCCGCCATCCACATGGTGGCAAATTCTTCGGCGGTTGTCGCCAGCAAACCGTCGGGCCCCAATCGAAACAAACTGGTCAGCCCCAGGCCGACGACACCGGTTGTACTTAGCAAAACCAGCGAGGCCGATAAGGTAATGT
>JANQRQ010000340.1 GCA_028284485.1 Planctomycetaceae bacterium
CCTGCAGCGAAATCGACCCACACTCGATGTTGCTCAAGTGTTGCAAAACCTGGTTGCGAAGTGCTCGCGTGACCAGGTTGAAACTGCGAAGATCCTGCGGTGGGAAGACCTGTCTGTTGAGCAGCGAATTGGCTTGCTGCGCGTGATAACTTTGACCTTTCAGCGGATTGCCCCGCCCGATGCAGAAACGCGGCAAAAGATAATCTCGCATGCGGACTACATTTTCCCGGCCCAAGAAGCGGAGATCAATTCAGAACTGGCGCAACTCATGGTGTATCTGCAAGCGCCGAGCGCTGCGAGGAAGATCGTGGATTTGTTAAAGGCGGCTCCCACTCAAGAATCGCAGATCGACTATGCCAAGACGTTAAGGCATTTGCGCGTTGGTTGGACTCCGGCACTGCGTGAAACCTATTTCCGGTGGTTCGGTAAAGCGGCCGGATATCGCGGTGGAGCGAGCTTCGGGTTATTCGTCCAGCACATCAAGGAAGATGCCCTGGCATTATTGACCGAGCAAGAAGTCGCGGCGTTGAAGCCAATTTTGGAAGCACAACCGACGGAAAGTTCCGCGACAGTCGTGGCCGAACCAAGACCGTTCGTCAAAAAATGGACGATGGCCGAATTGGTGCCTCTCGTGGAGACCAAACTCAAAGGCCGAGATTTCGATCATGGTCGGGCAATGTTTGCGGCGGCGAACTGTTTCGCCTGCCATCGGTTTGACAATCAGGGCGGCGCGATTGGGCCCGATTTGACGGCACTTTCCGGCCGATTCAGTCCGCGAGATATTTTGGAGTCGGTGGCTGATCCCAACAAAGTCATCAGCGACCAGTATGCGGCGGTCACGATCGTGACGATCGATGGCAAGGTCATCACGGGACGCATCGTGAACCTTTCGGGCGACACATTCAAAGTGAATACGAACATGCTCGATCCCAATGCCCAAGCGACGGTCGACAGAAAAGAGATTGACGAAATGTTGCCATCCAAGGTTTCCATGATGCCGGCTGACCTTTTGAATAGCCTGCACGAAGAAGAGATTCTCGATTTAATGGCGTACTTGCTGTCGCGCGGAGATCGGAACCATCCCATGTTTGCGAAGTAGAACACGCGATTTCAAGCACAAGGTTGGGTGGTTTGCACGCCATAGACTGCAAGCGCAAACTGACTTTTCTTTCGAGGAACGATCCACTGTGAAAGCGAATTTGGAACAGACCCTTGAGTCACCGCCGGGAGTTGAATCTATGTCTCGCAGCCTGATTTGTTGCCTCGTTGTTGCGATTTCGTTTGGAACGATCGTAACCGTTGCTGAACCAGCCAAGGCGGACAAACCGAATATCCTTTTTATCGCGATCGATGACCAGAACGATTGGATCGGCTGCCTCGATGGGCATCCCCAAGCGCAAACTCCGCACATCGATGGTTTGGCGGCACGGGGGACGTTGTTTTACAACGCCCACTGCCAATCGCCGCTGTGTAATCCTTCACGGACAAGCCTGATGACTAGTATGCGACCGTCATCAAGTGGCATATACGGGTTGGCACCCTGGTTTCGCAATGTCGATGAATTGAAGGACCGCGTATCGCTGCCGCAGTACCTGGCGGAACATGGTTACAAGACGTATACGACCGGCAAGATCTATCATGGCGGTTACGGGCGGGGGAACAAAGATCAGGAATTTCACGAAGTCGGCCCGGCGGCCGGTGTCGGAGCGCGTCCGGAACAGAAACTGGTCACGACGCCGAACCCCCATCCTTTAGTCGATTGGGGCGTGTTCCCGCATAAGGACGAGGACAAGGGAGATTGGCGGGTTGCCAGCTGGGCCGTCGATCAACTCAACCAGAAACCAACCGAACCGTTTTTCTTGTCGTGCGGATTCTTCTTGCCGCACGTTCCCTGTTACGCCACGCAAAAATGGTTCGATTTGTATCCGGAAGAATCGTTAATCCTGCCTCCCGTCAAGGATGGCGACCGGGACGATACTCCGCGGTTTTCGTGGTATTTGCATTGGACTCTGCCTGAACCGCGATTGAAATTTCTGCATGAAGCCAACGAGTGGAAGAACATTACCCGCTCGTATCTGGCCTGCGTCAGTTTCGTCGACAGCCAGGTTGGACGCGTTCTCGATGCGCTGGAAGCGAATGGGCTGAAAGATAATACCATCGTCGTTTTGTGGTCCGACCATGGTTGGCATCTTGGCGAAAAGCAGATCACCGGCAAGAATACCTTATGGGATCGTTCGACCCGCGTACCGCTGATCTTCGCAGGGCCGGGCGTCACAGCGGGCGCGAAGTGCACTAAGCCGGCAGAACTGCTTGACATGTATCCCACATTGGTCGAGCTATGCGATTTGCCCGCGCGCGACGATCTGGAAGGACACAGTCTGGTGCCGCAACTCAAAGATGCTTCCGCCCCGCGAGAATGGCCAGCCATTACCACGCACAATCACGACAACCATGGCGTTCGTAGCGAGCATTGGCGCTACATTCAATACGCCGACGGAACCGAAGAACTGTACGA
>JANQRQ010000053.1 GCA_028284485.1 Planctomycetaceae bacterium
GGCAACGAAGAATACGCTTTGGAACCTGGCGTGTCGCGCAGCGCCCTCGATGTGATGCATCATTCCCAAGGTGTGCTTCAGGCGATTCGCCACAATCGGATTCGGATCAAGCAACTGCGTGCAGCCATTGAGCAATCGCAGCCTGATACCGTCATCAGCCTGACTGATAAGACGAACATAGTGACATTGTTGGCGTGCCGTGGTTGTTCGGCTCCAATCATCATCTGCGAACGTATTGACCCGCGACACCACGACATCGGGCGGATCTGGTCATGGCTAAGAACTCGAACCTATCCTCGGTGCGCGGGACTGGTCGTCCAAACGACGGGTGTCGCCGATTACCTGCGTCCGCTCGTCGCCGGCCAGCCGGTTTACGTCATTCCGAACTCCGTGGAGCCCTGCAAAACTTCGCATTCGGATCGGCAAACCGACTCAAAAACGATCCTAGCGATGGGCCGACTGGATCGGCAGAAAGGATTCGATTTGCTGATTCGCGCGTTTGCGATGCTCGCCACTGATCAACCCGATTGGAGTCTGCGTGTTGTCGGCGAAGGTGAACAGCGACCGGAGTTGGAAAAACTGATCGACGAACTGGGATTGGAAGACCGCGTGGAACTGCCCGGCTGGACAACGGAACCGGAGAAGGAGTTCGCGAAGGCCGGAATGTTCGTGCTTCCATCTCGATATGAGGGCTTCCCCAATGCGCTCCTGGAGGCGATGGCCTGCGGGTTGCCCTGCATTAGCTTTGAATGCCCCAGCGGACCGGGGGAGATCATTCGAGACAACATCGACGGGATGCTGGTCGCCGCCGAAGATATCGGTGGATTAGCTGCCGCAATCAGCGCACTCGCAGGTGATGGCGACCGGCGAATTGAGTTGGGCCGAAGCGCACCGGAAGTCGTCGAGCGATTTAGTGCCGAACGACACTTCGAGTTGTGGGAAAGTGTCTTGGAAGGTGCGACCGAACAGCAATTCTACGCCGCCGCTGAAGGCACCTGATTGACAATGCCTGTCATTCCCGCGCACGCGGGAATCCAGTCCTAAGAAAATCGTTCAGCGATCAGTAAAGTGAACGGACAGGATTAAAGTGGTTTACTTGTTCTTGTCGGCGTTTCTTGCTCGTGGGAGCCAGCAATCATAGTGCAAAACGCGTTTGTCACGGCTACAAGTCAGCGTAGCACGCTGTGGGGAATTGCATCATGTTGATCTTGTTCATCCTGTCTGACTTTTCTTCTTCGCGACTTAGCGGCTTCGCGTGAGAATCCCATTTCAATTGGATTCCCGCCTGCGCGGGAATGACATCAATTCGCAGGTCTGCATTCAAAATGCATCGAATGGTTAGCTGCCGCTAATCACAGCGAGACATTCCAATCGAATCTTCGGGGGAATAACGACAACGCGCGGATCTGCTTTCAACGTGAAACGCACGCGAAGCTGTCACGAATCACCTGCACACACCCATCCGAGCCTCAATCGCGACGACCGCCGAAGATGATGAATATGTAATACAGCAGTTGCAGCAGAGTTTGTAGAGTGGCTGCCACATAAGTCCAACCGGCGGCATTTAAGACTTTGCGAACGGCGACTGCCCCGTCGCCGTCCACAATATTGTATTCCGTGAGGATCTGCTTGGCACGATTGCTAGCATCGAACTCCACCGGCAGATTGACCACCTGAAAGACCAACACACCGGCAAAGGCGACTAAACCAATGACGACTAATTGCAGGCTCTGCATCAACATTCCTACGATAAATAGAATGAAGAATATGGCAGGCCCGAACTTCGCAGCCGGAACCGCCGCATTACGAAGGACGAGCGGCAGGTAGTTGTGCGCGTGTTGCAACGCATGCCCCGCTTCATGCGCGGCGATTCCCACAGAGGCAGCCGTCTGCCGATGATACACATCCGAGCTGAGTCGCAACACGCGATGACGGGGATCGTAGTGGTCGGAAAGCGTTCCGTGGGTCTCTTCAATCCCCACGTCCTGACAACCGGCCTGATCGAGGATGTATCGCGCCGCTGCCGCACCGCTCAACTGTGCTGGCACACGCATTCCCTGTGCAAACGCGCTTTTAACTCGCGCCTGAGCCCATAACATCAGGATCAAGGCTGGGGCCAAAAACACGATATACATCGGATCAAAGAAAAACATACGCTACTCCTACCACATGATTCGATAGATGGGACCGACTGATGTCCGCCGAAACGGACGGGGCATTTCCCAGTCTTCGCTTCTATTGAACTGTAAAGTTCAAAATTTCCTACGTTTTTTTAATGCACTCCGTGGGAAAACGGAATTCCCTCCCGGAGTCGACCAATCGACGCTAGATATTATAGGCAACGGCTCTCAGCCGGACATGGATCAAAACCGTTCGTCGAATCCCAGCCAACCTCGGGTGCGTCATCCAATGAAGTCGCAAACGTCCGGCCGCAGAACTCTCAACCGCTTAGCTAACGACTACTTAAGGCCTGCAGTCTTGCCAGGCAACTGATCATCGACGTATTGTTGCGAATTCTCCGGATTTGACAATTGAGAATCGTCATCTGGCCGGCCACACTAAGGGCGGTTTACTTTTTCTCGTGGGCGTTTCTGGCTCGTGGGAGTCAGCTATCCTAGGACAAAACGCGATTTTCGCGGCCAAAAGTCAGCGTAATACGCTGTAACAGAAATCCGAATACCACCGAGATCAGCAAAGGACACCAGGATGAGACTCTGTCGCTTTGAGCAAGGCGGAAATACGAGAATAGGCTTCTACCAAGACGATTCGGTCTTACCGGTAACTGCGGTCGCCGAAGCACTGGGAGGGGCGGTCCCGGAACCGGAATCGCTGTTGGATGTCCTCCCAGGCGGAAAAGCTCGTGAAGCGGTTGTCGGCTTGCAGGGACAGTTAGCAAACGCATCGAGCGAAGAAATCGCCGAGCGGGCCATTCCGATCGATGACGTCGCTGTTTTGGTGCCGATCCCGAATCCCACCAAACTCATGCTGTTAGCCGGCAACTATTCCAAACACATTGAAGAAGGTGGCGGCCGAGCGGAAGAACGGGCCCGAACGTTTCCCTACGTTTTCATGAAACCGCCCCTCACCACACTGACTCATCCAGGCGACCCAATTAAAATTCCGGCGGTCTCCCCTGATCACATCGATTGGGAACTCGAATTGGGTGTGATCATTGGCAGGCAGTGTAAGGGCGTCGCAGAAAAGGATGCCCTCGATTACGTTGCCGGATACACGGTGGTTAACGATATCTCCGATCGCAAATTCAAGCCGAACCCCGACCGTGCAGAGCGTGAAAAAGACGGCTTCTTCGACTGGCTGCACGGCAAATGGCACGACACGTTCTGCCCCATGGGACCGTGTGTTTTGCCGGCGGGCGAAGATTCCGATCCTCAGAATCTGCATTTGACTCTGCGAGTCAACGGCAACGTCGAGCAGGACGGATCGACTGCGGAAATGGTTTTTCCGGTCGCAGCCATCATCGAATTCATTTCGAGCTTTGTCACACTGGAACCGGGAGACATTATCTCGACCGGAACCACTTCCGGCGTCGGAGCCCCCAAAGGCAAGTTCCTGAAAGCGGGTGACATCGTCGAGGCCGAGATTGAAGGAATCGGCGTTCTGCGAAATCCGGTCGAGTGAATCCGAATCGACAACGGGATTTCTGTCCGACTGCGGCAATGAACGGCAATCATTCACCAAGGACGACGCTCTTAACACCACGTGCGGCTCTCCCGCCGCCGTGTCATCCGTTCGATGGCGCTGTGTGACTGCATCGAGACGATTCTCTCGATGCCGCAAGCCGGAGGTGTGCACGCCAAACGACGTAGCCTTCGATCCTCCAGCCGGTTACGACTGCGCGCCCCTATAATCGGTCATTTGGCATGGCCGGTGCGGCTACTACATCACGAGCAGGATCAGTATCGGTCGAGATCCGCCGCTCAGGGATCCTCTCTCGACCTGTCCGCATCTTTTTTTGAAGGAGACTCGTGATGAAGAAATTGTTGGCTCTCGCCGTCGTCGCCGGTGGTTTGGCAATTTTTGGTACAGCGCAAACTGCCGAGGCAAACCACTGCTATTACGGGGGACGCGGCTACTACGGCGGTTCCATCTACCGTGGTCCCGTCTACGGTTCTTCCCGTAGCTTCTATTCGCCGTACCGTGGCAGCTACTATTCGCCGTACCGAAACTTTGGTCGGTCGGGATTCACGTACTACCGTCCGGGCTTTAGCATCAGTATCGGGCGCGGTGGTTTCTATGGTGGTGGATCGCGCGGCTTCCGCTCAGGTGGGCGACACTTCCATCGTTAAGATGATGGGCTTCTTGCCGACTCACAATTGACCGGGGAATTCAACGAGGTGTGGAGGAATCGCGTCGAACTTCATCGCGATCCGCCATAAATGAATTCCTTATGGCAAATCCGGTCGGCAAGAACGACATTACGGGGACGCTGCGTGTCAAAAGACGTTCAACCAGTCAATCGCATGCTCCCTCATGATTATGGGGGAGCGTGCGTTCCGGTTGAACTTGCTGGTACGGCGGTCATTCTACCTTTTCGGGGTCGGTCAACTCGCATGCTTTGAGTAACGTCTCCTGCACCAGGTAGTCGTGCTCGTACGAGAAGTCGGTTTCCTTCTCGTCGCGAACAATTTTCGCCAAGTCGGCAGCGTCAGCAACATAGCGTGTGTACTTGGGGAACGTGATCTCCCGAAATCCACCGCCCGAATCCCCGCGCCCTTTCGACAGCGCGACTCGGGCCGAAGGATTATCCAACGGCTCGAAGTGAAAGGTTCCTTCGCTGCCGCATACTACGAAATGTCGGCGGGCGAACCCGTTCACTTCCATCGCGCTCGTTTTGACCGAAGCAATAGCCCGGGGATACCTAAGAATCGCCAGCATGTTGTCCCGCAATCCATCATCAATCGATGCGGCATGCTGTGCAAACGGTGTGACCGACTCTGGTCGACCCAAAACGCCAATTGTCAAATCCATAATGTGGCAGCCCAGTTCGAACATGATCCCACCGGGGTACGCGGCCAATTGCCGCCTGTCGTCGTCCGGCACAACCTTGCTCATCACTGTGTGCAGTTCGAATGGTTCGCCTAACCAGCCTTTCGCCAAATACTCGCGCAGCAACACAACAGCCGGGTTGTAGCGATACATGTATCCCATCTGCACGGTAAGGTGTTTGGAAGCCGCCGTATCGAGGATTCGTTTGAACTGTGGCAACGATTCGCCAGCCGGTTTGTCCAAATGGATATGCATGCCGGCATCGACGCAGGTCTCAGCCACATCGAGCAGGTCGCGAACTTCCGTTTCGACGCCAACGACTTTTAGATCGGGCGTATTCAGCAGTTCTTCTTGCGTCATCCACGGCAGATCGCGGTATAAGCTCGATTGCTCCGCCTTTTGGCGCAATTCGGGGTTCGATTCAACGACGCCCACAACTTCGTATTCGTCGGATTCCCGATAGACGCGAATCTTATTGGCGTGGGCATGTCCTGTTCCGATTTGTCCGTAGCGAATCTTGGCCATGGTTTCATTCCGTCGTTTGTTTGTCGGTCGTGCTTTGACGTTTCAAGTCGGCTTGTTGGAACCATTCATCATTGTGATCGATTTGGCGAGCGAATCAATCATTCCTGGGCACGGGTGGAATCGCCGGTTAAGATGTTCCATCCCGTAGCATCAAATTCAGCAACAGTCTCAGCCAGAATTCCGTCGGCTGATTTTCAACGAAATCAGGAATGAATACAGGAACGTGCGCGTGTTTCAACCATCCGTAGGAAGCGATAAAGCTGCACTCGACACACCCATTCTCTGCATCGATTTGGATGTGATGGAATCCAACATCCGCTCGATGGCATCGTACATCACCGAGCGAGGCAAGCAGTGGCGTCCACACGAAAAATGCCACAAAACACCGGCCATCGCCCTAAAACAGATCGCAGCAGGTGCGATTGGTGTCACTTGCGCCAAAGTCTCCGAAGCCGAGGTCATGGCAGCCGCCGGCATTCATGACATCTTGATCGCCAACATGATTGTCGGCCAGCCGAAAGTTGAAAGGGTCGCCTCGTTATGTCAAACCGCTGATCCGATTGTCGCTTGCGACCATTTTGTGCAGGTTGAACCGCTAGCGGAGACCTGCCGAAGGAACGGCGTCTCTTGTCGCGTCATTGTCGAGGTGAATATCGGATTGGATCGTGTCGGCATCAGCCCGGGTCGCGACACTTTGGAGTTAGCGAAAGCCATCGACCAATTGGATGGTGTGCGGCTCGCCGGCATCATGGGCTATGAGGGACATCTGCTGAAACACGAACCGCTCGATGAAAAACAATCGCTGATTCACGAAGCAATGAATGTCCTGGTCGGCTGCCGTGATTCACTCCTGGAAAATGGCCTTTGTTGCGATATCGTCAGTGCAGGAGGAACAGGATCGTATCAAATTACGTCGGATTGCCCCGGCGTAACCGAGCTGCAGGCCGGCGGGGGAATTTTCGCGGACCCGATGTATCAAAATATGTGCCACGTCCGTGATTTGGAGTATTCACTCACAGTTTTGGCGACGATTGCCAGTCGCCCCACGTTAGAACGTGCGATTCTCGATTGTGGCCGCAAAACACTGCATCCCGATTTTCATTTGCCGATCGTTAAGAATCATGCCGATGCCGAGGCGGTGCGACTGAGCGCCGAACATTGCGAATTGAAACTCGGCCCCCAATCGCAAGAACTGCAGATCGGTGACAAAGTGGAATTGATTCCCGGGTATGCCGACTTTACGACCGTTATGCACGACAACTTCTACGGGTTTCGTGGGAACCGCTTAGAAGTAGTCTGGCCGATTCTCGCGCGAGGGAAATTGCAATAACCCTCACGAAACCGCCTGACCGCATCGCGCACGTCGACACCGGTGCAGCCGCTTAGGGACCAGACGGCAGGAAACATTAAATGCCGCTGCCCTCTTGATGTTTTTCGGGCAAGCGGTGATCCATGTCGAGTGCTGGTTCGGGCTGTTCCGGACAACCGACGACTTTGGCCGGGACACCTGCAACAGTGCAGTGTGGGGCGACGTCGGTCAAAACAACGCTTCCCGCGCCGATTTTGGCGCCCGTTCCGATTTCGACATTGCCCAGAATCTTCGCACCAGCTCCGATGAGCACACCATGACGGACCTTGGGGTGGCGGTCGCCATGTTCTTTTCCTGTGCCGCCAAGCGTCACTTCATGAAGCATCGAAACGTTGTCTTCGACAACCGCCGTTTCACCGATAACGACACTCGTCCCGTGGTCGATCATCACTCCGGTCCCAATTTTTGCGGCCGGATGAATATCGACGCCGAATACCTCAGAGATTCGGTTTTGCAGATAAAGGGCCAATGGACGTCGTCCCTCACGCCATAGCCAGTGTGCCACTCGATAGGATTGAACGGCATGCAGTCCCTTATAGTACAACAGCGGCGTCGAAAAACTGTCAGTCGCCGCGTCACGGTCACGGACGGCACGAATGTCGATGCGGACGGCCTGCCCAATGGCCGGCTCTTCGCTGAGCGCCTCATCGATGAATTCCCGAATGATCATCGCCGGCAGGCTTTCGCCTGCGAGCTTTCCGGCAAGGTGAAAACTGAGCGCATCTTCCAGACTATGATGCTTCAAGATCGTTGCATGCAAGAAACTGGCAAGAATCGGCTCCTTACCGGCTGCGAGCGCTGCTTCTTCGCAGATCGTATTCCAGACAATGTCGACCGGAATGACATCGGAGGGAACCGCTCCCATAGTTTTCTCCAGGAAGTTGCTTTCGTCGTCGTTTCGCCGTTTTCAGAGATTAACAATTTCAATCGCCGATGGGGACTGCAGATTCGAACTAACGGCTCAACATGAGAATATCGGACCACCAACAGTCTGACACAGGACTGTCACAGGGGTTCTGTCGCGTCTGCATTGGCCAGAAATTGATACACCGCGCCATCTCGCATCGGACCTCACAGCCCATGAAGCTACTCGCACCGCAGGGCATCCATCGGCTCAATCATAATCGCTTTACGGGCGGCAAGAAAACATGCCAGCAAACCACAAGCCCCCAAAAGCACGACAACCACGGCCAACACCACTGGCTCGGAAGTCTGCATCGGTCCGGCTCCATCGGCATTCAACTCGGAAACCGCGACAGCTGCGAATAACCCGATTCCGAGCCCCACGCAAACAATTGCAAGCCCCTCGCGAAAAATCAGCCACAGCACGCTTTCCGGCTGAGCACCCAGCGCCATTCGAATGCCAATTTCCCGTTTGCGGCCGGCGACAAGGTACGACATCATGCCATAGATCCCGGTGAGCGCCAGGATTAACGAAACGACGGCAAATGTCGTTAGCAGCATCAGCGAGAATCGACGCTCTGCCAGAGCTTGGCTGATCACACCGTCCATCGTGTTGACATCGGTCACATAGGCGTCGGGATCGATCCGCAAGACTTCAGTCGTCACGGCTTTTGCCAATCCAAGTGGAGCAAGTTCCGTATGAACCAGCAAAGTAATCTCGGCTTGTGGAAACAGCTTTTCCGGATAAAAGATATCAGATGTGATCTGCGTTTCGTTCAGTGAATGTCGCACATTTCCGACGACGCCCACCACCTCGATCCAAAACGGCAAATCAGGGTGGACCTTAAACCTTTGACCGATCGGATTCTCGTTCGGCCAACAACGGCGTGCCATCGCCTCGTTAATCAACACCCATTTTCCGACCCCGATTTCGCCAACAGAATCGGAGGGAATGAATAGTCTCCCTTTGAGTAATGGGATCGCCATCGTCTTGAAGTAATCGTCGGTGACGACCCGAATAACCGCAGGGGGAAGGTCCGACGTTTCCGAATAGGGCTGTCCCTCCAGCGTTAATGTGCAGTCGAATTTCGTAGCCCCCATCGGCAATCCCCGAATGGCCGCTGCCGATTTGACCCCCGGCAACGACTTCACACGATCGATCACTTGATTGCAAAAATCAGAATTGAAATTCCAATTGTGCTTACCTTCGGGTAGCGAAATGGTCATCGTCAGTCGATTGTGGGGGTCAAACCCAAAGTCGCCCCGAGAATTCTCAAGAAAGTTTCGGACCATCAATCCGGCTGCCACCAAGAGGATGAGCGACAAGGCGACTTCACCGGTCGCAAACGCCTTTGCCATACGTTGGCGGTTCCGTGCAGGAGTCGCCGCGCGACTCGCCGAACTAAGAAGTTCGTTCAAGTTGGGGCGTGCCACGCGCATCGCCGGAATAATTCCCGCGAGCAGGCCGGCACATATCGTCGCGCCCAACGAAAACAAGAGGACCGTTTCGTCAATCGACACCTCTGCAACGCGCGGAAGATCCGGTGGTGCAAACGTGCGAATCAAGTCGAGGCACCAGTACGCCAAAAGCAATCCGCCCAAACCCCCGATGGTCGCTAACAGCAGACTCTCGACAAGGAGTTGTCGAACGATATTCCAGAAATCGGCACCTAACGCCGTTCGTACGGCCATTTCGGACTGTCGCGCATTGGCATGAACAAACAGTAATCCGGAAACATTCACGCAGCCAATGACCAACACGCACATTCCGCATCCGAATAATGTCCACAGAACCGGTTGAATCTCTCCCAGAACATAATGCCGCAGCGAAACGACTTGTATCTCCCAGCCATCATTGGAATCTGCAAACTCCAGACGCAGCCGGGCCGCGATCGTATTCATTTCTGCCTGCGCCTGCTCGACGCTCACACCGTCTTTAAGGCGTGCGACAACATCCAGTTCCCGAAAGGCGCGATCCGATTTCGTATGGACACGTAATGGAGAACAGAATTCCACAATGCTATCGACGGTTTGCCCCTCACGCGGAAAGGAAGTTGTCGGCGGGATGAAGCGAAGTTCGGCCGGCAGTACACCCACAACAACAAACGATTCCGATCCGCCGTCGGGCCACGTCACCCAGCTGTTCACCTTGATATTGCGGCCAACGATATCGGGGTCGGCTTGAAACCAGGTTCGCCACACGCGGTCGTTCAAAATAATTCGTCGATCATCGAGCGTTTGTTCTTCGGGAAGAAACACTCGTCCCAATCTTGGGGCCGCATGCAAGACTGAAAAATAATCGTTGGAGACTCGAAACCCATGCACACGATGGAAATTTTCGTCGCGGGCCAAATCGATCCTACGCCATTGAAACGCGGCAATTCCACGAAATGACTTTGACTGCAGTTGCCAGTCGAGAAAATCCGGGCCGCTGACTCGGCCGTGCAATGCACCCGCCGAGGGATTGACCGATCGCAGCATGACAAGCCGGTCGCTCTCGAAAAAGGGCAGGGGACGCAGTAGCACGCCGTTGACCATGCTGAATAGCGCCGTGGTAACGCCGATACCCACCGTCAGGCAGGCGATTGCGGTCAGCGAGAATGCCAATTGATGTCGCAGCAATCTCGCTGCAAATCGCACATCCTGCCAGACCGACGACATCAATTCATCTTTCCATGTCGCTTGGAATTTCTGCCGATTGAGATTCGCGCACCACGTGAATGCTTTCGAAACGCGTTGACTTTGGGGCTGCAATCACGACGAACCGGCCTCGCGGGGCCGAAGGTCCCCACCTTTATTATCCAGCCCTAATCAATCTCGATCAGATCGACCGATTCCCATTCTGACATATCAGTGAGGATGACGTGATCGCCTTCTTGCAGTCCCTCTTTCACTTCAACACTACTTACAGATGCAACGCCGATCGTTACCGGACAACGAATCGCAATTCCGTCCGACTCGCTGAACTTGAATACCTCGATCGTGCTGTTGGCGAGCCCGAAAACAGGTCGGCCGACATGCAGCACGTCATCCAGCCGCTGGATTTCGATGGTGCCAATCACCGACAAATCCGGGCGAGCATTGCGAGGAAGTTCTTCATTGAAGGTGACATCGACGAAGACACCACCTTCCTGCACGGACGGTTCGATCCGGCTGACGCTGCCTGTGACAACTCCATGATGCGTATCGACCACCGCCGGTAGGCCATGCTGCAAGTAACTCGCCTGAACTTCCGGAACTTTCAGCAGCGCTTTGAGTCGCCTTGGGTTAATCACTTTGGCCAGAACGTCCCCCGGATTCACGCGCTGCCCCACTTCGACGGCCACTTCTTCCAGCACGCCGTCAACACCCGCCAGTACGTTCAGCGAGCGGACATCCCGCTCAATCTCTTTCAGAATCTCGGCTGCTTTGGCGACCTGCGATTCCTGGTAGGCATACTGATCCGGTAGCGATTCTCGAAAGATTTCCAGTCGTCGACGCTCCACCTTAATTTGGCTGCGCAAACTTTCGGCCTTCAATTGTTTGAGGCGCAAAGCGTTCTCGGTCACAACCGCCTGTTCGAACAGACCCTCGTCGATTTCGGCCTCGAAGTCCGCCACCTCGGATTCGGCATCCAGTTTGACCAAAGCCGCCTCCATGGCCAGCAATTCCTTTTGCAATTCCGCCTTGGTCGATTCGAGCAAGGCCTCCGCAGCATTCAAATCGCTGCGTGCGGCCAGCGCCTGATGCTCCAAATCAGGGTTTTGCAATTGAAGAATCTGCGCCTCAGCGGTCAATTCGGTGCCCGGCAACGCCAGAATTTGGGTGACACTGGCCTCCGTCTCCGCTGAAATCCACAAAACATCCTCTGCGACAAGTGTGCCGACGCCACGGATGTCGTGTATCAAGGTCCCGCGCTGGACCTGGTCGATGTGCAATTCTCGGCGGTCGACACGCGGAGTCGCCGACGCCAAATGCGACAATCCCAAGCTAATCCCCAGCACGATGGCGAGAAACACCAGAACGATTGCGGTCGCCCGGATGCGGCGCCGCATACGATCGCGCTGGCGGATCAAGTCCATCACAACTCTCCCTGAATCGAGCGAATTTGGGGGCGTGATATCGGATGGAGCGTCTGAAGTGAGTCTTCAATCGAAAAGAGGCTTCGATCCTTGCCACACACGTTCGAACGGATTGGACACCAGAGCGGTGACCGGTTGTCGAACGGTCCTATCGTGTCTTGCATGCGAATAGTGAATTTCATTGTGCCATCCTTCAGAATTGCAGCAACCGCAGTTTCGTGGCCGGAGTGCGCTTTCTCAGAAGCAAGAAACACCCTCTAAGCCGATTCTTGGCCGCGGGAACATTGGTCTTCGCCAATTCAGCCATCTATGTCAGAATACCACTTTAGAGCGCGTCCAGAATTGATTTAGCGACAATCGAATTGTTTTCGACGCAATTCACAGTGCGACAGCCGCTTTAGTAAAACTAGACAGGGTCTAGCGGAATCTCTAACGACAATACCTGCCGATCGAACGCCGGCAGAAAACGGCCTCCTTGGAAAGGAGCATTTATGTCCATCTCCGCTCATAGAGATCGGATCGCCGCTTCGTCGATCGCGGTGTGCTATGTGATGACATTACTTGTTTGCTGCAATTCTCAGGAAGTGCATGCCCAGAGTGTCTCCGACAACGAATCCGCCCGTTTCCACCTCGCCTCAGGAATTCGCGAGCAATGCTTGCGAATCTATCGTGAGGTGCTCAATTCCGATGATTTTTGGCCGGCGATGCACGCCGCTGAAGCACTGACCGACGTCGGGTTCGGCGAAGAAGTTCGCGAAGTACTCCTCCCGAAACTCGCCGTCGAATCCAACGATCAAAAACGATGTGGATTAGCGCGTGAGCTCATTCGAACCGGCGACCGCACCAAGGTGACCATTCTGCTCGACATCGTTGCCGATGAAAACTCGAATGGACGTGTTCATGCTGCGGAAAGCCTTTATAAGGTTGCGATGGTTGGCAATGGTCAGGCGTTGCGCGCGATCCTGGACAACTCCAACGACACGCAGTTGCAATTGATGGCGGCCGGGGCACTTGCACGCTGTGGCAGCATCGGCGCGCTGGAGTTCATCCGGAACCGTCTCGATTCCGAACCAGCCGATGTCGCCCGTACAGCCGCCTGGCTACTGGGTGATCTTGGCGATGCTTCGGACATCAAGTCGCTGCAAACGGCTGCCGTCGGCGCTGCTGCACCCACACCACGTTGTTTTTTCGAACATGCATTGGCAGAACTCGGGGACGAGTCGGGGCAAGAGGCGCTGCGACGAAATCTGGCGGATGCCGACCCAGCCGTCCGAGCTTACGCCGCCGCTTCAGCTGGTCGAATCGGCGATCTGCAATCGATCGGCCAACTCGCGCGACTGTTGGAGAATTCTGTTCCCGATGTTCAAGTGAGGGCCGCCCAGGCGCTGATTGGAATTTCCAATCCACCACCGGCCGATCGGCTCGCGGAGGTCATCAACGATGTTTATATCGCCAACGATGCCCATCCCCGATACAGCGAAGGATCGATTGTGGAATTGACAGATGGCTCGTTGTTGTATGCAACGACCGAGTTTGCCGGAGGCAGTTCGGACTTTGCATCGGCACGAATCGTCAGCCGTACATCACATGACGGAGGCCGAACCTGGGACAAACAGCGTGTCTTGCAAGAGAATATCGGCGAAAAGAACGTGATGTCGGTCACACTGCGCTGGTTGGCGAGTCCGGTGACCAGCGAGACTCCGCTTGGAATGTTCTACCTCGTTAAAAACGCGCACGATGATCTTAAAGCCTACGTGCGGACATCGACCGACAATGGCCAGACATTCGGCAAGCCGACTTTAATCAGCTCGAATCCCGGCTATCACGTGATGAACAACGATCGAGTAACGCTGCTGTCGTCAGGTCGGCTACTGGCACCTTTGGCAACAACATCGAACATTGGATCGGAAAACCACTTCGTCTCGTCCTGTTACATTTCCGACGATCAAGGCAAAACCTGGCGGGCCGGCGTTTGGGAGGTCGACCTTCCCCAACGCGGCGCCATGGAACCGGAAGTGATTGAAATGGACGACGGCAAAGTCGCCATGATTATGCGCACACAATTGGGCCACATTGCAATCGCCTACTCGCCGGACAAAGGTGATACCTGGACCAAGCCGGTCGCCTGGAGCGTGAAAGCGCCCGAAGCCCCTGCCACCCTCCGCCGAATTCCTGCCACCGGCGACTTATTGTTAATTTGGAACAACGTCTACGAAGAGGGCGAAGACCACGGCGGCCGACGAACACCGTTGACCGCGGCCGTTTCGAGCGACGGAGGCAAAACATGGTCCCACGTGCGGAATTTAGAAACCCGGTCGGATCAGACCTATGCCTACGCGAGCGTGGTTTTCGTCAATGACCGAGCGGTGATGACTTACTACGTCCGCGATGACCGTAGCGGCTGGATTTCTTCCCGATTTCGTTCGCTCCCGATCTCGTGGTTTTATCAACCCGTCCCGGTCGAAGCGACCGCCACCAATCAGTAGTGGTGCGACCACTTCTATCTGTCAGCGTCAAATCGCATGATGGCTGCAAAACAACCAGCGATTGACCTCAAGACTTTGCAGCCACCAATCAGTAGAATGATCTGATCTTGAACTTGTATTCAAGGATTTGATCCTTTCGCTTTCGGGATCCGTTCCTGCCTAAGCGGGATCTCGATAACTGCAGCCTGATTGGAGAGATAATGTCCTCAGGGGAACAGACGGTGTGGCAAGGTCGGCCGTCGCAAATTGTTAATTTCAACGTGTTTTTGGTCTGCCTGCTCCTTTGCTGGCTGATCGTGCCGATTTTCATCGCGATTTGGAAATGGCTGGAGGTCCGCTGCCTGACTTATGAGTTAACGAGCCAGCGCCTCAAGACGGCTAGCGGCATTCTCACCAAGAAAACGGATGAACTGGAGTTATATCGCATTAAGGACACATCACTCGTCGAGCCGTTCTTCTTTCGGCTCTTCTCAGTTGGAAATGTCGTCCTGATGACCTCTGACCGCTCGACGCCGGAACTGACGATTGAGGCGATCCCCGACGCGGAAAACGTGCGCGAGCAGATCCGCTCGCTGGTGGAGTCACTCCGCGACACCAAACGCGTCCGCGAAGTTGATTTCGAGTAAGGAAGATTCCGCAAATTTCGAAGTCACCTCTCCCGCTTGCGGGGGAGGTCGGACGCGCTAGCGTCCGGGAGGGGTACTTTCAACTTCAGTCCTGACCGCGATGCAGCTCCTCGTGGTCTTCGTCGTTTTCAGGGCGTGTGTCCCGTCCTTTCCCGCTCGTCAACTCGATGCGGTCGACGAATTTCACGTTCGCGCAATCGTCTAATTCATCGGTGTGGCAGGCCGCCGGGTTCTTAATCAAAAATCGAATCGGCCCACCGTTGGAAACCGGCAACGGCTGACCCTGAAGTTGATAAACGACAATTCCCTCGCCGCGTATGGCTTCCAACGGAATGCTGGCTGCGAAGTCGTCGGCCGTCGCGTGCAGCGTTAGGTAGGTTGCCTGATCGGTGGGCCGCACTCGCTGCAGAACCGATTCCAATGTCACGCCATCCCCTTGCCGCTTCGGATGAAAGCGGCTGATATCGGCGACTTGCTCTGCGTCCGGAAACTCAGCGAAATGCTCGAATGTCAATTCCAATGGCGCTTCGACTTCGCCGTCAACTCGTAACAAAATATCGGACATCGATTGTTCCCGTCGCGCTAGCTCGGTTTTTTGCCTAAAATCTGGCAGATCACAGCGATTCAACATCGCCAACTGCCCAACCATTTCGATTTGTATTCTATGTCGTATCCTTGCAGCCGCCTAGCATCGCACGCGAACTGCGATATTGTGACGAGTCCTTACTTCCTCTCCCGCTACAACGAATTGCATCTGGTCGGTCATAATGGAATCGCCACCTCTCCGTCTACTGTCAGCTCTCCGCCTTCTGACAGGCCCGGTCAACAGACTCCCCTCTCCCGCCGGGAGAGGGGTTGGGGGTGAGGGGCTTTAGAGCAAAACCGACAATCCCGCGCACCATTTGTGAACTCGCTCCCAGGCTCCCGCCTGGGAACACACCGATCACGAGGCACCTGCCTCGGTCCAACAGTCGGTTGGCCGGGGTTGGAGCAGCGCTGCGGAAGAAAACCTGGAATCTCCTGCATCACTCAATTTCGCTCACGCAATTGTTTTGCCCTCACCCGGACCTGACGGTCCGACCTCTCCCAGAGGGAGAGGTAACATTTTATCTTGTTGTCAGACGCAATTCGTGGCGCAGGGAGTGGGCTGGGGTGAGTGTCACCAAACCCTCGAATCGCATACTAAGCACTTCATAAGATCTATGACGGGCAGCGCGACAATGTTGGAATCACCCAACGCTTCGTGGGTATACTGATCCTGTATGGCCCACAGCAGGCCAAACAAAACTCTGGAACGACCATCATCGCTACTTCGAGGCCGTTATGCGAATCGACCGAACGAGATCTTTTTGTTGCTTCACAACCTTATGCGCCGTTCTTTTACTGACTCATGTGACCAAATCAGCGGACCCCATCGAAGTCAAAGACGCAACTACCTGGGCGATGCACGTCATTTCCGACATCGGCGACGGCCACGATGGAACGCGAATCGCCGACGTTAACGGCGATGGCCTGATGGATGTCGTCACCGGTTGCGAAGAATCACATGACGTTATCGTTTGTCTGCATCCGGGACACGATGGCGTGCGATCGAAATGGCCACAAGTCGTCGTCGGCAAATGCAAGGGAGTCGAGGATGCTGTGTTTGTCGATCTCGATGCAGACGGCAATGTCGACGTCGTCGCCTGCTGCGAAAGCAACCAGGTTATCGTCTGCTGGGCACCCAAGCACAAAGACGACTACCTCGATGCCGCTAAATGGAGACAGGAACCGATCCCCGCTGCCAAGGGGGGCTCGATGATGTTTTGCGTGCCGGTGCAGGTGGACGGTCGCAACGGCGTCGATTTGGTCATCGGGGGCAAAAAGAATTCGGGCATTTATTGGCTCGAATCGCCGGCCGACCCGCGCGATCTCTCGTCGTATAAAAAGCACCCCATCGGCAAGGGACGCTGGATCATGTCTCTCTTCTGGCGCGACATGGATGGTGACGGTGACGGCGACGTTTGCTACACCGATCGCACACATTTAGCGTGGCTACAAAACCCGGGAATCGGCCCGGAACAATCGCAGCCCTGGCGTCGGCACATGTTGGACGGCCAAAGCCAGGAGAAAGCCGACAACCTCGGCCTGAACTTCCGGTTTATGGACATGATCGACTTTGACGGGGATGGACTGGAAGACATTGTCGCCCCTTCCAGGCCGGGGACAATCTTCTATCGCCGACTCGACAAATCGGGCACGAATTGGGAACAGCACACGATCGCGCCGATTGGTCCCAAGGCGGTCGCAGCCGCCGATCTCAACGGCGACGGACGGATGGAAGTCGTATCGTCCTATCCGTATCACATCTTCAAATACGAAGCCGACTCGTACGAACCGACGATCCTGCCGATTATGGATCACAACATCGGCAAGGCGGATCTCGTGAAGCTATTGGATCTCGACGGCGACGGCGACGTCGATGTGCTTAGCAGCAGCGAACGGTCCGACACCATCTTCTGGCTGGAGAATCCGCATATCAGCGAACGATGAATTTCGGCGCATGGTCCCGTTGGTGTGACTACGGCGGCACATGTGAGCATGAAACCGGTGTGAAACGTCGATTCTCGGCCACGTAGTCCCGGACAGTCATTCCCGCGTAGGCGGGAATCCAGTCAATCTGATAACTGCGGAATTGACGCACCGTAAATGGAAGTGCGTGCTACTTTTACGACAGATCGTTCCGGGGTTTCAACAGTTTTTTCATTCTCCACGTCCCGTGAACGACACAAATCTGGTCGAAGGCAGTCCTGCCATACTTGTCCAACAGTTCTCGACTGGCACCCGCTCGCAGGAGAATCTTTGCACATTTGAGTTGAGAATAGTGCGCTGCCAACATCAAAGGCGTTGTGCCGTCGTTGTTTTGGACATTGACGTCTGCACCCTGGTCCAGGAGGAATCTGATGATTCGCGCATGCCCGAATACGACCGCTTCATGAAGTGCATTACGTCTTTCGATGTTGAAGTGATCCAAATCAGCGCCTCGAATGATCTCGTGTTCAACCATCTCCTGGTCGCCTTCGCGAACGAAATGGTGTAACAAGGTGTTACCGAATTCGTCGGTTGCGTTCGGGTCATCCGACGCAGCTTCAAGGAACTCGTCCTCCCTCTTTTCCTGTTCAATGAGTTGATCGCGCCAAGATTCAAAGAATGCCTGTATTGATTCAGAGACATATTTGGAATGGGCAAGGATGGAATCGCGTGAAATCGGAATTGGATTTTCGATTCGGTAGTCGTGTATCCCATCAGAACCGTAGGTTTCATGTGAAACCAAATGAACGCGTCCATTCAAACAATCAACGGCGATGGCGTCACCATTTGGTTCATTCGCAAATGTAACGAACCCAAAGGGAAGAATATGACGACTGGGACCATACTCTGTGTTGGTTTCCCTTACTCCGCCAATTGATAAGAGTTGATAGAACGGACGATCGATGGCATTGACTGGCACACAGTCCGCGAAGTAGTCAAACGCCGTGCGGTGGCATTTTTTGACACCAAGCGTGGACAGGTCGAAGACGTCGGTTGCCATGTCTTCGTGACCGCATAGCTCCGCTACTTCAAGCACGAGTTGCTTAAGGCACATTTCTCGACCGCTGTCGTATTCTGTCAATCGTCAGTACGCAGGGAACGGTGGTTTTCCCACCCGTTTGAAATTCGACAAGAAAGTGAATTATATCTGCACACTTAACGAGCTGTGAGTGTTTTCTAAAAGAGCAACTGCTCTTGGGGAAGATTTCGGAGAGGCAAAACCAGATCGGCAAGCACGGTAACGGCGGCACTACCGAATAACCCTGCACTTTGGCAGGGCGGATTGAAAAGCGGTCACGCCGGAGTCGCTGACGAATGTGTCGCGGATGTGCAGGAACCGCAGGTTCGGAAGTTTGGCGACGGTTTCCAAGCCCCGGTCGGTGACGCGGGTGCCGACCAGCCGCAGGTAGCGCAGCTTTTTCAGCTTCGAAACGTGCGTGAGCCCGCCGTCTGTCACGCGGGTGTTGTCCAGGTCGAGATTCTCCAAGTGAATCAGCTTGGGAAGCAATTCCGCCTGGTCGTCGCCAAAGCTGGTGATCGACAAATTCAACGTGCGCAGTTTCTCGAACCGCGGCAGCACGCGAAATCCCTCTGCGGTCAGCTTGCGGCAAAAACCGAGGTTTAGGAACTCGAGTTCCTTGAGATCTTTTAATTCCTTGATGCCGGCATCGGTGATGTTACGGCAGAACCCCAGGTTCAAACTCTTCAGCGTCTTCAGTGATTTGAGTTGCCTTAAACCGGCATCGGTGATCGGCGTCTCGTACAGGTTCAAGGTTTCGAGATGCGGCAAACCATGCAGAGCCGCCAAATCGTCGTCGGCGATTTTCTTCGATTGAAGTGAGACTTCGACGACATGACCATCGGCCAGTTTCAGTTGTGCGCCGAGTTGAGTAAGAGTTGTGATCGATTGTGGAGCGTCAGGTTGTTGTACGGGCTTCGCTTCGGGCGTGTCAGTCGGCGGAGCTGCGAGGGCTGACGACGCCAGCAAGAGAGAACAAGCAACAGCGTATGACGCAGTTCTGTGCCCGTGCCAAACGTGTCCGGCACGATGTTTGTCGCAACCGGCGAGGCCGTTGTGACTGTGGCAATTCGTCAACTGCCATAAGACTTCGAGCATGAGCTTGGTCATCGGTTTCATTTGGCCTGTCGAGGTGGTGATTTCCCAGCCGTCTGCGTCGAGACTTACGGTATGACATTCGGAGCCGCTTAACAAGGAGGGTTGCGTCTTGCGTCTCCTCGCTTACATTCCGGTTACGAAATGCGAAACAGCGTGCGCCTCGTGGCAGATCCGATGGGTGTTGAAAGGCCCTCACCCTAGCCCTCTCCCAGAGGGAGAGGGGACAATCATAGTCATCACAGCCCGTCCTGGAGAGTGGGAGAACAATCAAAGATATTGCAGCCTTGTCCCAGAGCAACGAACTGCATCTGGTCGTGAGAGAGAATCTGTCACCTCTCCCCCTGCAACGAATTGCATCTAGCTATGCGGCAGGAGATGTATCTCGATGATAAGCCCCGCTTAAGTGCGTGACTCAATGCAACAAGCGATGTACGGGCGTGTTTCACTGGCCGAAGGCCAGTATCACCGTAGCCTAGGGACAAAGTCCCCAGGTGTTCAGTAGCGTGAAAATGAGTTTTGGCTGAAAGCCATAATCACATAACTGGATTCCCGCCTCCGCGGGAATGACGTGAT